>JAJZHC010000081.1 GCA_021804705.1 Pseudomonadota bacterium | reverse complement strand
CGTGCTGGCTGCCTTCAGGATGGCCGAGGTGGACCCGACCACATCGGCCAATGCTACCACCGCTGCGGGCGATTCAGGGTGGACCAGCACTTTGGCCTCGGGATGCCGACGCATGAGTTCCTGCAGTTCGCTGGTCTTGAATTCATCATGCACCACGCAGGAACCCCGCCACAGCAGCATGTCAGCCCCAGTTTGGGACTGCACATATTCACCCAGATGCTTGTCAGGGGCCCAGAGGATCTTTTTTCCCTGGGCATGCAGATGACGGACAATATCCACGGCGCAGCTTGAAGTAACCACCCAATCCGCACGTGCTTTCACCGCGGCGCTCGTATTGGCGTACACCACGACCGTTCGGTCGGGATGCTGATCGCAAAAGGCTGTGAATGCGTCGACTGGGCAGCCCAGATCAAGCGAACATTCTGCCTCGAGGGTGGGCATCAACACGGTTTTTTCGTTGGAGAGAATCTTGGCGGTTTCGCCCATGAAGCGCACCCCAGCCACCACCAGCGTGCTGGCCACATGGTTTTTTCCAAAGCGGGCCATCTCCAGCGAATCGGCAACCAGCCCTCCCGTGGCTTCGGCAAGGTCCTGCAAATCCGGGTGCACATAGTAGTGGGATACCAGCACAGCGTTTTTAAGCAGTAGCTGGGCACGAATCTGTTCCAGCAGTTCCTGACGCCGCGCGGCGCTGGGTTCTTCTGGCACATTGGCCCATATATGGCGGGTGTCGCACGTAGCCGGTCGCTCATATTCAACATCAATAATCTTATTCATCCAATTGAAATCTCATAGAAAAATCAACAGCTTTAATGTCCTTTGTCAGCCCCCCCACGGAGATTCGGTCCACCCCGGTGAGCGCGATGCCGCGCACTGACTCCAGCGTGACACCTCCTGAGACTTCCAGGATGGCCCGACCCCGGGTCAGCATCACAGCTTGATGTTGCTGGGCCAGGGTCATATTGTCCAGCAGGATCATCGGCGCTCCCGCCTCAAGGGCCTCTTCAAGCTGCGCCAGGGTCTCCACCTCGACCTCGACGAAAACGTCAGGTGGCGCTGCCGCAAGGGCCTGCCTGATTGCGGCAGTGAGACTACCTGCTGCCGCAATATGGTTTTCCTTGATCAGGATACCGTCATACAGGCCCAGGCGGTGATTGGTCCCGCCACCGATACGCACAGCGTATTTTTCGGCGAGGCGCAATCCAGGCAGTGTCTTTCGGGTGTCCACGATCTGGGCTCGGCAATCTGCTATGGCTTCGACAAAGCGATGGGTTTGGGTCGCTACGGCTGAGAGGGTCTGCAGAAAATTCAGTGCTGTTCGCTCTCCAGTCAACAAGGCTCGTGCTGGGCCGCGCAAGGTTGCCACCAGGCTGTTGGGTGCCACCATCGCGCCTTCGTCCACCTGCCACACGATCTCGACCGGAGCAGCGAGGTGCGCAAAAACGGCTTCAACCCAGGGTTGCCCACACAAAACAGCTGCTTCGCGCACCCTGATGGTGGCACTGGCCCACTGCCCTTCGGGAATCAGTGCAGCCGTCCGGTCCCCGCTGCCTACATCCTCAACCAGGGCCAGGGCCACCTGCTCACGAATACCCGATGGGAACGGCGAATGGTTTTGCAAAATCATATAAACCTTTTCTTATTGAAGCAGTCCAAATTCCTGATAATATTGCATTCTGCTGCAATGCAATAATGGTGGCGCGAACCAGCGCATTTGCGTAAACTGCCTCACCTTGCAACAGAACTGTGATGAACTTACCTGGATAAAGGGCCCATGCAACGGACAATGCTTAAAGCCAAACTTCATCGTGTCACCGTCACTCAGTCTGAATTGGGTTACGAAGGTTCCTGTGCCATAGACGAAGACTTGCTGGATGCTGCCGACATTCGCGAATATCAGCAAATAGACATTTACAACGTCAACAATGGCGATCGTTTTACCACCTATGCCATCCGCGGCCAGCGCGGTTCCGGCATGATTTCAGTCAACGGCGCGGCTGCTCGCAAGGCGCAAGTGGGTGACATCCTGATTATCGCCACCTACGCCGCCTATACCGAAGCCGAACTCGAAACGTTTGAACCCCGGCTGGTATACGTGGATGCCAACAACCGCATCAAACGACAAGGGTTCAAGATTCCGCTGCAATCCGTCTAAAGCACCTTACAATGCCGACGTCAACTCCGGCACCACCTGATTGAGATCCCCCACCAGGCCGTAATCTGCAACCGCAAAAATCGGAGCATCAGGGTCCTTGTTGATGGCCACGATGACGCGGGATGCCTTCATCCCGGCCAGATGCTGGATGGCCCCCGAAATACCCACGGCAATGTAGAGATCAGGAGCCACGATCTTCCCCGTCTGCCCCACCTGATAATCGTTAGACACATAACCCGAATCCACGGCAGCCCGTGAAGCGCCCAGGGCCGCGTTCAGTTTGTCCGCCAGGGGCTCCAGCAATGCGCTAAAACGCTCGGCACTACCCAGGCCACGCCCTCCAGAGACCACAACACGCGCCGACTCCAGTTCAGGGCGGGAGGAATCATTCAGTGCAAGGTGGGTGCGACGTGACAGCCCGGCGTCGGACGTGGCATCGACCTTTTGCAGGCGTGCCGAACCGCCTGTTTCCGCCACGGCTTCAAAAGCCGTGGCGCGCACAGTGATGACCTTGATGGTGTCTTCAGAACGCACGGTGGCCCAAACGCTGCCGGCATAAATGGGGCGGGTAAACGTATCTGGTGCGTCCACGCGAACGATGTCAGAGAGCTGCGCCACATCCAGCAAGGCGGCAACACGCGGCATCCAGTTCTTGCCAGAGGCACTCGCAGCAGCAAGCAGATGCGTGTAATCGTGCACAAGGCTGAGTACCAGGTCTGCCATGCATTCAGCACCTGCGCTCTCCAGGGCATCGTTTTCAACAAGCAGCACGCACGCGACGCCCGACAGGGCACGAGCCGCTTCTGCTACGGCTGCACAATGTTGTCCTGCCACCAGCAGGTGGACCTCTCCACCGATGGCCTGGGCAGCGGCCAGGACATGGCGCGTTGCGGCCTTGAGATGCTGGTTGTCGTGTTCTGCAACGACGAGAATGGTCATGGGTTATTCCTCAAATGACTTTGGCTTCGTTTTTCAGTTTGTCCAGGAGCTCTGCCACATCGTTGACCTTGATGCCACCCTGGCGTGCAGGAGGCTCGGCCACCTTGAGCAGCGTAAGGCGCGAGGTCACATCCACACCCAGGTCAGCCGGCGTCAGGGTTTCGAGGGGCTTCTTCTTGGCTTTCATGATGTTGGGCAGCGTGGCATAACGCGGCTCATTCAGACGCAAGTCGGTGGTGATGACTGCTGGCAGTGTGATGGACAGCGTCTCAAGGCCCCCATCAATTTCGCGCGTGACGCTGGCATGGTCCGTGCCCAGTTCGATGCGCGAAGCAAAGGTGGCCTGAGCCCATCCCAGCAGGGCAGCCAGCATCTGTCCGGTCTGATTGGCATCATCATCAATGGCCTGTTTGCCGCAGATCACCAGTCTGGGTTGTTCACGCAACACCAGCACCTTCAGTAACTTGGCCACAGCCAGCGGCTGCAAGGCTTCATCGGTTTCCACCAGTACGGCGCGATCCGCCCCCAGGGCGAGCGCCGTACGCAGGGTCTCCTGGCAAGCCTGGGTGCCGCAGGAAATGGCGATGATCTCACTGACCTGCCCGGCCTCTTTGAGGCGGATAGCTGCTTCCATGGCAATTTCATCGAAGGGGTTCATGGACATCTTGAGGCCAGACAGTTCCACCCCAGAACCATCAGCCTTGGGGCGCGCCTTGATGTTGTAGTCCAGCACTCGCTTGACGGGAACCAATACTTTCATGAATCAGACTTCCTCGTAATTTAGGAAAAACCCTAATGGAAAACCGTGCATCATACCCTTTCGAAAAGCGCGGCAGCACCTTGTCCCATACCCACGCACAGCGTCACCATCCCATAACGTCCGCCGGTTCGGTGCAATCCATGGATCAGGGTGGCCGCCCGAATGGCGCCACTGGCGCCCAGCGGATGACCCAAGGCAATCGCGCCACCGACGGGGTTGAGCCGCTCAGGATCAAAGCCGAGCGTTTTCTGCACGGCAAGCACCTGGGCTGCAAAGGCTTCATTCAGCTCAATCCAGTCCAGTTGCTGTTGCGTCAGTCCCGCGCGCTTGAGCAAAGCCGGTACAGCCTCTACCGGACCAATGCCCATGATGGCAGGCGGCACGCCCTTGACTGCAAAGCCCACCACACGGGCCAGGGGTTGCAGGGAAAACCTCTGAACAGCAGATTCGCTGGCAAGGATGTGGCAGGCGGCCCCGTCCGACATCTGGCTGCTGTTGCCTGCAGTTACGGAACCGTTGGCCTGAAACGCAGGCTTGAGACGCGCCAGGGCCTCCAGCGTCGTGTCTGCGCGAGGTCCCTCATCCTGGTCCACCACCAGCGACTGGATTGAGACTTCGCCCGTATCGTCGATGGGCCGCCGTTGCGTCACTGTCACTGGCGTAATCTCGGCACCGAATGCGCCGGCTTGCTGTGCAGCAAGCGCCCGCTGGTGCGATTGCAGTGCAAGGACATCCTGGGCCTGTCGCGAGATGTTCCACCGATGCGCCACATTTTCTGCGGTTATTCCCATGCCGTAGGCCATCCCCAGATTCTCCGCGGTCTGAAACACGGCGGGGTTCACGGAAGGGTGATATCCGCCCATGGGAATGCGGCTCATGGATTCAACCCCCCCAGCCAGCATGACATCGGCTTCTCCCACCCTGATTCGGTCAGCAGCAATCTGGAGCGCTGAAAGGCCTGAGGCGCAGAAACGATTGACCGTCATGCCTCCAGCGGCCACAGGCACTCCAGCCAACAGCGCTGCACTGCGGGCAATGTTGAGACCCTGTTCACCCTCTGGCATGGCACAACCCATGATGACGTCTTCAATGGCCTCGGGATCAAGGCCTGGGGCCTGCTTCAGCGCACCCCGAATCGCTGCGATCAGCAGGTCGTCGGCGCGCACGTTGCGAAACATGCCACGCCCGGCACGACCCACGGGGGTACGAGTGGCAGCAACGATATAGACGCTGTTCATATGGGCTCCTGATCAGTTGCGAAATGGTTTTCCCGTATCCAGCAAGGTCTGGATGCGTTCCCGGGATTTGGCGTGGGTCATGAGCTGGCAGAAATGCTTGCGTTCCAGGGCCAGGATGGCGCGCTCGCCCAGCATCGTGCCGCTGTCCACATCGCCACCACAGAGCACATCGGCGATGGCCGTGCCGATGACCACATCATGGTCGGTCAACTGTCCCGCCGCATTGTAGTTGACCAGCAAATTCATCAGGATGGCCTTGCCATCGCGCCCGGCAACCGGAAAGGGTCGCTCGAGCGGCGGACTGTAACCAGCTTCGGCGAGCGCCCGCACCTCGGCAAGGGCAATGAACAGAAGTTCGTCCTGGTGTGCCACGATCACGTCACCATCAAGCAGAAGCCCGGACTGGCGCGCTTCCAGGGCGCTAGTGCTGACTTCGGCGCGCATGACGCGGGCAAATCCATCCTTGAGGTGGCTGATGGCATCAGCGGGTGTTCCTGCCAGCAAGGCACGCTCGCCAGCGCGACGCGCAAGCGTGGTTAGCCCACCCGCTCCGGGCAACAAACCCACGTTCACTTCCACCAGCCCCACATTGGTTTCAAAATGGACGACGCGTCGGTCGCAGTGCAGGAATGCCTCGCATCCACCTCCAAGGGCATAGCCTTTGACGGCAGCAACGGTGGGAATTTGGGAAAAGCGAAGCTGGCGCATCACGTCCTGAAACATTTTTTGTTCAGCACCGAATCCATCCAGACCGGCCCGCGCGTAGATGGTGAGAAAACCATTGAGATCGCCGCCAGCCGAAAAGGGTTCGCCCGGCCCCCAGATCACGAGACCGCGAAAACCGGATTCTGCGCGGGTCACAGCCTTACCTAATCCCTGCAAGGCGCCTGTGTTGAAGGTGCGCATCTTGGTCTTGATGGTGGCGATCAAAAACTCGCCATCCAGTGTCCAGGCGCGCACGAAATCATCTTCAAAAACGGTCGTTCCGGCCGTGGCTGGGTTCTGCCCCGGTCCTGATACCACCGTCTCAGGAAACAGCTGGCGTCGGTACACCGACAGCGTACTGGGCGGCAGATAGCCCTGTGTCACCGTACTCCAGGATCCTGCAGCCGTGTGTACGCCCGTACGGCCATCCGTCACCCAGGCAGGCAAAGGCTCGCTGGACAAGGCGTGTCCCGCTGCAATGTCGTCAGCGATCCATTGCGCCACGGTCTGCCACCCTGCCCGCTGCCAGGTTTCAAACGGGCCTTCCTGCCAGCCAAAACCCCAACGCAAGGCAAAATCGACATCGCGAGCCGAATGGGCAATATGGGCAAGATGCACAGCGCAGTAGTGAAAAATATCGCGATAGAGCGCCCACAGGAACTGGGCCTCCGGGTGGCCCGAGCGCCTCAAGGCCGTCATCCGTTCAGCAGGAGGCAGCTTCAGAAGGGCGGCAACTTCAGCGGCCGCCTTGCCACCACCTGCCACATAGTCGAAGGTGACGGGGTCCA
>JAJZHC010000080.1 GCA_021804705.1 Pseudomonadota bacterium | reverse complement strand
GGAGCGCACCCTGCATCCGGGTGACGTGAATGCCCGTCTGGTATTGCGGGGCGGAGATTAGCGGTGCGCAGACCAGTCGTCCTCGAGACGTTGCTCTTTGTCCTGGTGCTGGTGCTGGTGGCCCTGATGAACGTGCCAGCCAGCTGGGTGGCGTTGCGCGTGGCGCAGACCACTGGCCAGAAGCTGTTGCTGACCAATAGTACCGGCACCCTGTGGCGCGGCTCGGCCGAAATGGCGCTGTCGGCAGGGCCGGATGCTCTGGGGGTTTTCCCCGGGCGGGTGAGCTGGCGCCTGGCACCAAGCCTCAAAGGGCTTAACTTTACGCTGGAGGCCATGGACGCCACTGCCATGAGTGGGTCAATCTCTGGCACACTGGGCTGGTCAGGCGGCCATCTGACGCCGGGAGCGTTGACCTTGCCAGCCCAGGTTTTGACGGGATGGGGGGCACCGTTCAACACCCTGCGCCTGGAAGGGCAGTTGAAGTTGCGCTGGGAGCCCCTGGACTGGAGTTACCGGAATGCCGCGCCGCGCTCCCTGGCGTCTTTGACGGTAGAGGCTGAGCAGATGCGTTCGCGCCTGTCTCCCGTGGCACCGCTTGGCCAGTACAGGCTGCACCTGGCCTGGGGACCTTTGGGGGGCAAGCTGGATCTCGAAACGCTATCCGGCCCCCTGATGTTGTCTGGCCAGGGGGCCCTCGCCAATGGGCGACTGGGCTTTGATGGGCAGGCTACCGCAAGCGACGCACTGGAACCGCAACTGGTTGGGTTGCTCAGTATTTTAGGTAAAAGGGAAGGCGCGATCACGCGCCTGCACTATTAGGGTCAATAGTTATGAAAGAGCTCTTCCGGATCGTTTGCGCTGCGCTGCTGGCAGGGCTGACCGTGTCCCACACCGTGCTGGCGGCTCCTCCGGGGCCCTCGCCGACGCCGCCAGTGCCGCTCGGTGCGGCAAGGCCCGGGTTGGTCTCCCTCAACTTCGTGGATGCGGACATCGAGGGTGTGATCAAGGCTGTGGGCGAGGCTATAGGCAAAAACATCCTGGTGGATCCGCGGGTCAAGGGCACCATCAGCCTCACCAGCGACAAACCCCTGAACCACACGGAAGCCCTGGCCACCCTGACGGCGGCCTTGCGGTTGCAGGGCTATGCCTTGGTGGAAGGGCCGGGCTTTTACCGCGTGGTCCCTGAAGCCGACGCCAAGCTGCAGGGCGGGCGCGTAACCGTGGATGCCAGTGGCGCGGGCGGCTCCACCGAAAGTGCGCCGGTGGGCGACCAGATCATCACGCAGGTGTTCAGGCTGAAGTATGAATCAGCCAACAACCTCGTGCCGGTATTGCGCCCCCTGATTGCACCCAACAACACCATCACGGCCTATCCTGCCAACAATACCCTCGTCATCACCGATTACTCCGGCAACCTGCGGCGCATTGCCCACATCGTGGCCGCCATCGATGCACCGGTGATGGGCGACGTAGACGTCATTCCCATCAAGCATGGGCTGGCCATTGACATTGCCGCCATCATCAATCGCATGAGCGACAGTGCAAGCGCCAATGCCGATCCGCTCATTCGCACCGTGGCCATCCCCGAGCCCCGCACCAACAGCATCCTGCTCAAGGCCGCCACCGTCACGCGCGCCGACCAGATCAAAAGCCTGATTGACAAACTGGATACGCCCACCACCCAGGCCGGCAACATATGGGTGGTGCCTCTTAAAAATGCTGAGGCCGTCAAGCTGGCCAAGACCCTGCGCGGCATCGTTTCGGGTGAAACCAGCAGCAATGCCTCAAGTGACACACAACCGCTCAATACCTCGGCTTCAGGTGGCGGCGCTTCGTCGTCCGGAAGCAGCGGAAGCAGCAGCTCTGGCAGCAGCATGGGCAGTTCCAGTTCCTCCTCTGCCGGCTCTGGCAGTTCTGGCGCGGCTTCTCCTTTCGGTTCCGCAAGCGGCAGCAGCGGCGGCACGGGCGGCAACACGCGCACCTACTCGGCAGGAGGGTCGGGTGGCAGCATCCCGGCGGGTATGATCCAGGCGGATGCCACCACCAATTCCATCATCATCACGGCCAACGAGCAGGTGTATCGCAACCTGCGCGCCGTGATCGACCGACTGGACGCGCGCCGGGCCCAGATCTATGTGGAATCCATGATCGTGGAAGTGTCCAGCAACAAGGCCGATGAGTTTGGCGTTCAATTGCAGGGATTGCTGGGCGGAGGGGCCACCCAGACTTTTGCTGGCACCAACTTCAATGCCGGCACAGCGGGTAGCAACATCGTAGCCTTAAGCCCGCAGGCAGGCAGCCTGCTCAACCTGGGTGCTGCCGCCAACATCGCCACGGCCGGCGTGGTGCCCTCGGCAGGCACCAACATCGCCGTGCTGCATAGCTTCAACGGCGTCATGGGGCTGTCGGCGCTGGCGCGCGCGGTCAGCAGCATCTCGGGGGTGAACGTGCTGTCCACACCCAACCTGCTGACGCTGGATAACGAAGAAGCCAACATCGTCATCGCCGAGAACATCCCCCTCGTGGCGGGTCAGTACGCCCAGACGGGCGTGACCGGCACCATCAATCCTTTTACCACTGTGGATCGCAAGGATGTGGGCCTGACGCTGCGCATCAAGCCGCAGATCTCGGAAGGCGGACTGGTGCGATTGCAGATCTACCAGGAATCTTCAGCGGTGGACGCGGCCACGATCAACAATGTGTACGGTCCCAGTTATACCAAACGCTCCCTGGAATCCAACGTGCTGGTGGAAGACGGACAGGTGGTGGCGCTAGGCGGACTGTTGTCCGATAACTACTCCGACAGCATGGAAAAAACGCCGTTTCTGGGCGACCTTCCGTTCATCGGCGCCCTGTTCCGTTACGAAACCAAGACTCGGGTCAAAACCAACCTGATGGTGTTTCTGCGACCCTATGTGGTGCGTACCACCGAGCAGAGCGACGCGCTCACCAATGATCGGTATGGGCTGATGAAGGAAATGCGTGACGACTATCAACCCAACGTGCGCGTGCTCTCCAATGAATCCCTGACCCCGCTACCCTCCGCGCTGGGTGGCGGCGCGCCTTTCGTGACCCCGGGGTCTACCAGCGTCGAACCCACCGCGTCGCCACTGCCGGGCGGACCAACGCCCAGGAAACCTTGAGGCCGGGCATGGACGCCTCGCAATCCGGTCTTTCCACCATGGCGGCGCGCCTGCTGCCCTTTGCCTTTGCCCGTGACGGTCGGGTGTTGGTGGTGGCGCAGCATGCACAGGCCACCGAAGTGTGGACCTGCGATGACACCCGTGCCGAAGCGCTGGCCGAAGTGGGGCGCGTGTACGGTCCCTTGCGCATTCGCCATCAGGACAGTGAAGAATGGCAGGCCGCCCTGGCGCGTGCCTATGCGCAATACGAAGGCGGGGCGGCGCAGGTGGTGGGCGAAGCCGAAGAAGAAATCGACCTGTCGCGCCTGATGCAGGATCTGCCTGCCGTGGAAGACTTGCTGGAATCGCGCGACGATGCCCCCATCATTCGCATGATCAATGCGCTACTCACCCAGGCCGCGCGCGAAGGCGCCTCCGACATCCATATCGAGCCCGCCGAGCTGGCCTCGGTGGTACGCTTTCGCGTGGATGGCACGTTGCGTGACGTGGTACGTCCCAAAAAGGCCCTGCATGCGGCACTGATTTCCCGCATCAAGATCATGGCGCAACTCGACATTGCCGAAAAGCGCATGCCGCAGGATGGCCGCATCGCACTGCGCGTGGCCGGGCGCCCGGTGGATGTGCGGGTGTCCACGCTGCCTACGGGCTATGGCGAGCGGGCCGTGCTGCGCTTGCTGGACAAGGAGGCGGGTCGGCTGGATCTGGCGCGGCTGGGCATGGCCGACGACACCCTCATTCGTTTTGACGGCCTCACGCGCCGTCCCCACGGCATCATCCTCGTCACGGGGCCCACCGGTAGCGGCAAGACCACCACGCTGTACGCGGCGCTCTCGCGGCTTGATACGCAGACCACCAACGTCATGACGGTGGAAGACCCCATCGAGTATCACCTGGATGGCATCGGCCAGACCCAGGTCAACCCGCGCATCGACCTGACTTTTGCCAAGGCCCTGCGCGCCATCCTGCGCCAGGATCCTGACGTCATCATGATCGGCGAGATCCGCGATGCCGACACCGCCCAGATTGCGGTGCAGGCCAGCCTTACGGGGCACCTGGTGCTGGCCACCCTGCACACCAACGATGCAGTGAGTGCGGTCAATCGCCTCATCGACATGGGGATCGAACCCTTTCTTCTGGCCAGCTCCCTGCTGGGGGTGTTGAGCCAGCGACTGGTGCGGCGCTGCTGCCCCGTGTGCGGTGGGCCATCGAAGGCGGCCGGTTGTACGGCTTGCAGCCAGACCGGGTATCAGGGGCGCAGCGGCGTCTACGAATTGCTGGAAGTGGACGAGGGCCTGCGCGCGCTTATCCATCAGCGTGCCTCAGAAGCGCAGTTGCGCGACTGGGCCTTGCAGCACGGCATGCGCACCTTGCGACAGGACGGTGAACGCTGGTTGGCTACGGGCGTCACCACCCTCGAGGAATTGCTGCGCGTGACGGGTGACGCCTAGCGATGCCGGTCTACCGGTTTGAAGCCCTGGACCAGGGCGGCCGCTCCGAGTCTGGCATTGTGGAAGCGGATTCGCTGCGCCAGGCGCGCACCCTGCTGCGCGCGCGCGGTTTGATTCCCTTCTCCCTCGCCACTGCCAAGGAATCTGCGGCACGCCGGGGGCGCGCCTGGCTGGTGCGCCGGTTGTCCAGCGGCGATCGGGTGACGGTGATCCGGCAGTTGGCAAGCCTGCTCAACGCGGGCATTCCCCTGGACGAAGCCCTGGCTGCGGCAGCCTCGGAAGCGGAACGACCCATCGTGCGCGAACGCATGCTGGAATTACGGTCCGAAGTGCTGGGTGGCAGCTCGCTGGCCACTGCATTGTCGTTTCATCCCCGGGATTTTCCTCCTATCTATCAGGCCCTGGTAGCGGCGGGCGAGCAGAGCGGCCGGCTGGGCTGGGTGCTGGAGCGCCTGGCGGATTACGCGGAAGCGCGCGATGCGCTGCGCCAGAAAGTGTGGATGGCCATGGCCTATCCCGCCATCGTGACGCTGGTAGCGCTGGGGATCGTGATCTTTCTCATGACCACCGTGGTGCCGCAGGTGGTGGCCGTATTCACCAGCAACCATCAAACCCTGCCATTGTTGACCCGCATCATGATCACGCTCTCCGACCTGATCCGGCACTGGGGTTGGGCGCTGGCACTGTTGGTTGTGGCAGGCGCGTGGCTGGCGCGCCGGACGCTGGCCCAACCGCGGGTGCGCCTGGCATGGGACGAGCGCCTGCTGCGCTGGCCCGTCATTGGCAAGTCCGTGCGGGGCTACAATACCGAACGCTTTGCCAGCACGCTCTCCATTCTCGTGGGGGGCGGGGTGCCCATCCTGCCCGCACTGCAGGGGGCGGCCGATGCGCTGGCCAATACGGCGCTGCGGCGCGACGTGATGGACGCCATCACGCGCGTACGTGAAGGGTCGAGCCTGGCCCGGGCGTTGGGCGTGCATCGCCGTTTCCCCCCCATCCTGCTGCAACTGATCCATTCCGGCGAGAGCACCGGGCGTCTTCCGGACATGCTGGAGCGCGCGGCACGCGGTGAGGCCAGCACCCTGGAACGGCGCATCCTGCTGCTCACCACCCTGCTCGAACCGGCATTGATTCTGGTGATGGGGGCGATGGTGGCGCTCATCGTGGTAGCCGTGTTGCTGCCCATCATCGAAATCAACCAGATGGTGCGCTGAAGGCATCAAGTTTACGAAGCAGTGCGGGTTCAGGCAAAATGCAACGCTTGTCTCGCGACTTACAGTCAAGGAAAGTCATGTTGAAGCGTCAATGGAGTGGAATGGTAGCTGCCGCCCTGGCAGCACTGGTGATTTCGGGTTGCGGTGGTGGCGGTGGCAGTGGCGGCAGCTCGGCGCCAGCCCCTGTGTTGCAAAGCGCGGTACCCGGCGATGGCCAGGTTACCCTGACCTGGAGCAGCCCCCCCAATGGCGGACTGTACTACTGGGTTTGGTGGATCCAGTCCACTCTGGGCGTCACCATCGGTCCTTCCGGCAATGCCGTGGGTGCCCAGGTGAACGCCAATTCCCCCTTTGTGATGAGCAGTCTCCTCAATGGGCTGCCCTACAGCTTCGCCATCAATAGCCATGTGGGTGATCCCAATAGCCCTGGAGGCCCACAATCCAACAGCTTGCCCGCCACGCCCCGTTTTGCAGGCAGCACCTGGGCACCCTGCACGGCCTCGGGCGGCGCATGTCCCACCGGTGCCCCCACGCTGTATGGCGTGTCCTTTGGCGACAATGCGGGCCTGCTGGGGCCGGACAATGGCAGCTTGCGCAATTACCTGGCGGTGGGGGCGGGCCCCAATATGTTCATCAGCACTGACTCCATGAAATGGACGGCCTTGCCTCCGCAACCCGCCTGCACACCACCGTCCGGGGGCTCATTGCGCACCACGGATTATGGCTGGGGCACTTATGTGGTGGCGGGTGACAACGGCACCCTGTGTTTCAGCGGCCTGACGATCGTCAATCCCACCGCGGTTGGTTTGGCCTACGCGGGGCCACCCACTTTTACGCCAGCGGATGCCAAGTGGTACCCAGCCACCACCATGCCGTCCAACCTCGGCAACGTCAATTTTTATGCGGTGACGACCAACCAGAACGGATGGGCGGCCCTCATGGGCGCACATGTGGTG
>JAJZHC010000079.1 GCA_021804705.1 Pseudomonadota bacterium | reverse complement strand
ACGGATCATGCATACAGAATTGTTGCGCTTCATCACCTGCGGCTCGGTGGATGATGGCAAGAGCACCGTCATCGGACGCCTGCTGTTTGACAGCAAGGCCATCTTCGACGACCAGCTTGCCGCCATCACCGCCACTTCAAAGCGTCGTGGCCTGTCAGAGGCCGACCTCGCACTGCTCACCGATGGTTTGCAGGCCGAGCGCGAGCAGGGCATCACCATCGATGTGGCCTACCGCTACTTCAGCACGCCCGTGCGCCGCTTCATCATTGCGGACACGCCGGGGCATGAGCAGTACACGCGCAACATGGTCACCGGTGCCAGCACGGCGGATCTGGCCATCATCCTGATGGATGCACGCAAGGGGATGCTGCCGCAGACCCGGCGCCATGCGCACCTGGTGCGCCTGCTGGGCATTCGCCGGGTGGTGCTGGCCATCAACAAAATGGATTTGGTGGATTACGAACAGGCCACCTTTGAGCGCGTGCGCGATACGTTTCTCGACTTTGCCGCTCCCTTGGGATTCGATGCCGTCATTCCGGTGCCCATGAGTGCCCTGCACGGCGACATGGTGGTGGAGCGCGGCACCGGGTTGCACTGGTATCTGGGAAAGACCCTGCTGCAGGTGTTGGAGAGTGTGCCGGTGGACGAGGAGGTGGTGCATGCCCCGTTGCGTTTTCCGGTTCAACTGGTGCAGCGCCTGCGGGCTGGCACGGCAGATGAGCGGCGGGGCTATCTGGGACGCATCGAGTCGGGCACGCTGGCGGTGGGCGACGAAGTGGTGGTCCTGCCTGCCGGCATCACCAGCACCGTCTCGTCCATACTGACCTATGACGGACCCTTGCCGGACGCGCGGGCCGGGCAGTCCGTAACGTTGACCTTGCAGGACGAGGTGGACATTTCGCGTGGCGACATGATTGCAAGTCGCGCCGCGCCGCCACGATGCGAAAAATCCTTCGACGCGCTGATGTGCTGGTTTTCGGCTACACCGCTCGACCCCACCAGGCGGGTGTTGATCCGTCACGGCACGCGCACGGTACAAGGCAAGGTGGGGGCAGTGGCGTACAAACTGGACGTGAACACTTCGGAACAGGTACCGGCTCCCGACCATGTCTCCATGAACGACATTGTCAGGGCGAACTTCAGGGTGCAGCAACCCCTGGCCTGCGACAGCTACGCCAGCAACCGGCCTAATGGCAGCTTCATCCTGATCGATGAAGTCAGCAACGACACCATTGCCGCAGGGATGATGCTCTAGGGCACACAGACCCCAATTTAGGGACAGACCCCAATTGGAGAGCCAATTGGGGTCTGTTCCCAAAACCCCGGTTAAATGACGACGGCAACTATCACAACGCGGGTTCGAACATGTTTATAACACGGCCATCATGAAAAAACCCCCGGGAATGCCGGGGGTTTGCGACCTGCCTTGTACCTTTGAAACCAGCCAGAACCTACTTGATCTTGGCTTCCTTGTAAGGTACATGCTTGCGGGCGACGGGATCGAATTTCTTGATCTCCATCTTCTCGGGCATGGTCTTCTTGTTCTTGGTGGTGGTGTAGAAGTGACCCGTACCAGCGGTCGATTCCAGTTTGATCTTATCGCGCATGATGATCCTTCCTTAAGCCTGAACGGCTTTCTCGCCCAATTCGGCCAGAACGACTTCGATACCCTTTTTGTCAATCAAACGCAGGCCAGCGTTTGACACGCGCAGGCGAATCCAGCGGTTCTGGCTTTCCAGCCAAAAACGGCGGTACTGCAGGTTGGGCAAAAAGCGGCGCTTGGTTTTGTTGTTGGCGTGGGAAACATTATTGCCGACCATCGGCTTTTTCCCGGTCACCGCGCATACGCGTGCCATGGTGATTCTCCGTAACGGATTAAGGTAAACGAGGATTATGTCATGAAAACAGGGTATTTCGCAAGGTCCTGGATGAATGGCAAAGAAGCCCACTTGGGGACAGACCCCATTTTGGGGTCTGTCCCCTATATAATCCCCTGATGTTCAAACGATTTCATCGACAGATCCTGCTCGGGGTCACCGGGGGCGTGGCGGCCTACAAGGTGGCCGAACTCACCCGCCTGCTCGTCAAGGCCCGCATTGGCGTCCAGGTGGCCATGACGGAGGCCGCCTGCGGCTTTGTTACCCCCGCCACGTTTCAAGCCCTGTCAGGGCGCGCCGTGCTCACCGACCTGTGGGATCCGCGCATTCCCAACCGCATGGCCCACATCGAATTGTCGCGGCAGGCCGATGCCATTCTCATTGCGCCTGCCAGCGCGGATTTCATCGCAAAAATCGCTCAGGGTACGGCAGACGACTTGTTATCCACCACAGTGGCGGCGCGCAATTGCCCGCTGCTGGTGGCGCCTGCCATGAACCGCGAAATGTGGAGCAACCCGGCCAACCAGCGCAACATTCAAAAGCTCGAGGCGGACGGCGTGGTACTGCTGGGGCCCGATGCGGGCGAACAGGCCTGCGGCGAGGTGGGGCGGGGACGCATGGTGGAACCCCAGCACCTGCTGGAAGCCATACTGGCCTTGTACCCCGCGCCACGGCTGACGGGACGCAAAGTGGTGGTCACCGCCGGGCCTACCTTTGAAGCCATCGATCCGGTGCGCGGCATCACCAACAGCAGTTCCGGCAAAATGGGGTACGCCGTGGCCGAGGCCGCGCGCGACGAGGGCGCTGAAGTAGTGCTGGTGAGCGGCCCCACCGCGCTTCCTCCGCCGTCAGGCTGTACCGTGCTGCCGGTCAGGAGTGCCGCCGACATGCTGGCCGCCGTCCAGTCCGTGTTACCGGGCACAGACCTCTTCTTTGCAGTGGCGGCCGTGGCGGATTACACGCCCGCCGAACCCGCCGCTCACAAACTCAAGAAATCCTCGGATGTGCTGACCCTGACGCTCAAGCCCACCGTGGACATCCTCGCCACCGTGGCTGGCATGCCCGACGCCCCGTTCTGCGTGGGTTTTGCTGCTGAAAGCCAGGACCTCGCAGCCTATGCCGAGTCCAAGCGGCGCAACAAGAAAGTGCCGCTGATCGTGGGCAACCTGGCCCAACGGGCGCTGGGCAGCGACGACAACGAAATCATTCTGTTCGACGCCGAGGGCGCACATCCTCTACCGCCGGCGCCCAAAATCGTCCTTGCCCGCCAACTACTGGATCACACCATCCGTCTTGCAAGATCATAAAGGACCCGCATGACCCCACTGGACATCAAGCTCCTCGATCCCCGCCTGCGCGACAATCTTCCAGCCTACGGCACGGCAGGTGCGGCAGGCCTTGATTTGCGTGCCTGTATCGACGCCACCCTGACGCTCCAGCCTGGGCAGACTGAACTGATTCCTGCCGGCCTTGCCATCCATATTGGCGACCCGGGCTACGCCGCCATGATCCTGCCCCGCTCGGGCCTGGGACACAAGCATGGCATCGTACTGGGCAACCTCGTGGGGTTGATCGATTCCGACTACCAGGGGCAGATCTTCGTGTCGTTGTGGAATCGGGGTCAGACCCCATTTGAGCTCAAGCCCATGGAGCGCATTGCACAGCTCGTGGTGGTGCCTGTGGTGCAGGTGGCGCTGCAGGTGGTGGAAGACTTTGAAGCCAGCGCCCGTGGTGCTGGTGGTTTTGGCAGCACAGGACGGCATTGATGACGGCTTCCAACTCCAGCGCCATCGTTCTCTTCGCTCACGGCGCGCGTGATCCGCAATGGGCAGAACCTTTTCAGCGCATCCGCGAACAGGTGAAGGTGCTGCGCCATGGCGTCCCCGTGGAACTGGCGTTTCTCGAGCTGATGGAGCCCGGCCTTGCGGAATGCGTGGCAAACCTCGCGGCCCGGGGTACGCGCCACATTACGCTGGTGCCCTTGTTCATGGCGCAGGGCGGACACCTCAAAAAAGACCTGCCGCGCATCGTCCAGGCGTTGCAGGCAGACCATCCCGGGCTCTCCATCGTGGTGACGCCGGCCATTGGCGAATCGGCCATGCTGCTGGCCGCCATTGCCGCCTGGGTGGTGCAGCAGACCCCTTGAACCGCCGGTCAAGATGGCCCGTTGACCGCCCGCACCACAGGAATGCCCCACAGGCGTCCCCAGCCCGCCAGCATCTGCTGCTGCACCCAGGGTTCTGCCATGCCCCCGGCCCACCACAGGTTGGCCATGCCGACGATCACTTTGGGGACAGACCCCAAATTGGGGTCTGTCCCCAAATCGGCGAGAACGACGCTGACCAGCTGCGGCAGCATCAACAGGTCCTCATAGCAAAACGAAAACAGCACGCGCGTGCCATGGATGTCGGTGATGCCGCTGTTCAGCCTTGACGTGTCCGAAAACCAGCCCGAAGGCGCCATCCGGTTCGAGAGCGGATTCCATTCCGCCAGGGGGATGGGCTGGCGCGCCAGTTGCCAGCGCGTCTGCGTGGGCGTGACGATCAATGCGCCATTGCGCAATCCCCAACCCTCCACACGCTGTGCCCCGAGAATCAGGGTGATGCCCCGGGCGCGTGCTGCAGCAAACACCGGTTGCCACCAAAAATCTTCAGATGCGGTCCACGGTCCCGCAATTTCTTCGGGCAACAGCAGCACGGAAGGGACTGGGGGCAGTTGCCGTGTCACCAGCGCCATGAGCGCTGCCTGGCGTTCCATGCGGCTTGAGGCGTCGGATGCGGCCATGCGCGGCAATTGCGTATCGATCGCCACCCAATGCGGTGGAACGGGCGATGGCCGGAACAGGGCATTGGCGCTCAGGGCAGCGAGTGTTAACGATAGCGTCCAGCCCCTGGCGCCCAACGCCAGGGACAGCAGTAACCCCGTGGTGGCGGCAAGCCCCGTCCAACCCCAGGCAGGGTAGAGCCACCCACTCAGGGTGAGGGGGTGCAGCCAGCCGAGGAGGCCCCAGGGCGGCACGAGCCCCCACAGCAGGGCCGCTAGAAAGCCCAGGGCGCGTCGCATTGCGGGCGGTTGAACCGGGGACCATGTGACCAGCCAGGGCAGGGCGAGGAAGGCGCCATGGGCGAGCCACAGAGCCACGGCAACGAGCGGGGAGCATTGCGGCAGCACCCTGAGGATGGCGAGCGGCTGTTCGCGCGCCGCCAGTAGATAGAGCAGCCACACGGCAGCGCCGGCCGTCATTCGGCGTGGTGCACGCGCCCAGGCCAGCGGCATGAAGAAACAGCAGAGGAATTCCAACATGGCCCGCCACGGTAGCGCGGAAGCGTACCGTGGCGTGACCAAACAACCTAACGACGCAACCCAGTTTCGTCAGTCGGCCATTCCCATGGCGCGTGCCTTGGCGAGCAGGCCCTCGGCCATGCGGATGCTGGCGATGTCGATCAGCCGGCCATCCAGCGACACCGCGCCGCGCCCGTCGCGCGCGGCTTGCGCCATGGCCTCCATGATGCGCTGCGCCTTGGTGACTTCTTCATTGGAGGGCGTGAAGACCTGATTGGACAGTTCGATCTGCGAGGGGTGGATGGCCCACTTGCCCTCGTAGCCCAGCACCGCCACGCGATTGGCCGCCGCCACGAAGCCCTCCGGATCGTTGAAGTCGCCGAAGGGACCGTCAATGGGGCGCAGGCCGTAAGCTCGGCAGGCCACCAGCATGCGCGTCTGGGCCGCATGCCAGGGGTCGGTCCAGTAGTAATGGCGCCCGCCCGCGTCATCCTTGTCGGTGAGCACGCCCGAATCCTTGTTGACACCACCGATGACCGTGGTGCGCGCGCGCGTGGAGGCCGCGTAATCGGCCACGCCAAAACTCATGGCCTCGAGACGCTTGCTGGACTGCGCAATGGCCTCCACGTTGGCCATGCCCAGCGCCGTTTCGATCAGCACTTCAAAACCGATGCGCCGGGTGCGTCCCGTGGCGTTTTCGATTTGCGTCACCAGCATGTCGAGCGCGTACACATCCTGGGGCACGCCCACCTTGGGGATGAGGATCATGTCCAGACGGGGACAAGTCTCCACGATGTCCACCACGTCGCGGTACATGTAGTGGGTATCAAGACCGTTGATGCGGATCATCATGGTCTTGTTGCCCCAATCGATGTCGTGAAGCCCGGCGATGATGTTTTTGCGGGCCTGCGCCTTGTCGTCGGGGGCCACCGCATCTTCCAGATCCAGAAAGATGACGTCAGCCGCTGAGCGTGCCGCTTTTTCGAAAAGGCCGGGATTGGAACCAGGCACGGCCAACTCCGAGCGGTGCAGCCTCGGCGTGGCCTGGGGAATGAGGGTAAAGCTCATGGGCAGATCCTTATAGGGAGGCCAGGGCGCGTGCCACGGTGCTGCCCAGCTCGGCAGCGCTGGGCGAGACAAACAACCCGTAGGACTGCATGATCTCGGCCTTCTCCGCCGCGGTGTCGCCTTCGGCGGAAATGATGGCACCGGCATGGCCCATGCGGCGGCCCTTGGGCGCAGTCAGGCCGGCCACATAACCCACCACCGGTTTCGTCATGTGCTCCTTGATCCATTGCGAGGCTTCGGCTTCCTGCGAGCCGCCGATTTCGCCAATCATCACCACCGCATGGGTTTCGGGATCTTCTTCGAAGAGCGCCATGTGGTCCAGGAAGGAACTGCCGTTGATGGGGTCGCCGCCAATGCCGACACTGGTGGACACGCCAATGCCCAGCGCCGTCATCTGGGCGGCAGCTTCATAGCCCAGCGTGCCGGAGCGCGAGACGATGCCCACGTTGCCGCGCTTGTAGATGTGGCCAGGCATGATGCCCAGCATGGCTTTGCCGGCACTGATGATGCCGGCACAGTTGGGGCCCACCACCATGGTGCGTTTG
>JAJZHC010000078.1 GCA_021804705.1 Pseudomonadota bacterium | reverse complement strand
CTACATCGAACCCGTGACCTGGAAGATCATCGAACAGATCATCGAGAAGGAACGCCCAGACGCCCTTTTGCCCACCATGGGGGGGCAGACCGCGTTGAACTGTGCGCTCGACCTGGCCCGGGAAGGGGTCCTTGAAAAATATGGCGTCGAAATGATCGGCGCGCGCAAGGAGTCCATCGACAAGGCCGAGGACCGCGAAAAGTTCAAGGCGGCCATGACCCGCATCGGGCTGTCCACGCCGCGCTCCGCCATTGCCCATAGCCTGGAAGAGGCGCTGCAGGTCCAGGCCCAGGTGGGTTTTCCCGCCATCATTCGTCCCTCCTTCACCATGGGCGGCAGCGGGGGCGGGATCGCCTACAACCAGGAAGAGTTTCTGGCCATTTGCGAACGGGGCCTCGATGCCTCGCCCACCCGTGAATTGCTGGTGGAAGAGTCGGTCATCGGCTGGAAAGAGTTTGAAATGGAAGTGGTGCGGGACCGCAACGACAACTGCATCATCATCTGTTCCATCGAAAACCTTGATGCCATGGGCGTGCATACCGGCGACTCCATTACCGTGGCTCCGGCACAGACGCTCACCGACAAGGAATACCAGATCATGCGCGACGCTTCGCTGGCCGTGCTGCGCGAGATCGGGGTGGAGACGGGCGGCTCCAACGTGCAGTTTGCGGTCAACCCGGTCGATGGCCGCATGATCGTGATCGAAATGAATCCGCGCGTCTCGCGCTCCTCGGCGCTGGCCTCCAAGGCCACCGGGTTTCCCATCGCCAAGGTGGCAGCCAAGCTGGCCGTGGGCTACACCCTCGACGAATTGAAGAACGACATCACCGGAGGGGCGACGCCGGCTTCCTTCGAGCCCAGCATCGACTATGTGGTCACCAAGGTACCGCGCTTTGCCTTCGAGAAATTTCCCCAGGCCAACGACCGACTGACCACGCAGATGAAGTCGGTGGGAGAAGTCATGGCCATCGGCCGCTCGTTCCAGGAGTCGCTGCAGAAAGCATTGCGAGGACTGGAAACCGGAGCCAACGGTCTGGACGAAGTATCCACCGATCGCGCCGAAATCGAGGCCGAACTGGCTGCCCCCGGACCCCATCGCCTGTGGTTCCTGGCCGATGCCTTCCGTGTGGGCATGACGCGCGACGAAGTGCAGCGCCTCTCGCGCATCGACCCCTGGTTCCTTGCGGAAATCCAGGACCTCATCGAAGAGGAATCGCGCCTTGGCGGACAAACGCTGGCCTCGCTGGATGCCGCGCGCCTGCTTCATCTCAAGCGCAAGGGGTTTTCCGATAGGCGCCTGGCCAAACTCCTGGGCACGGACGAACACCAGGTTCGCGCCCGGCGTCATGCCCAGGGCATTCGTCCCGTCTACAAGCGGGTGGACACCTGTGCCGCCGAGTTTTCCACCAGCACGGCCTACCAGTACTCCAGCTATGATGAGGAGTGCGAGGCCCATCCCACCTCACGCAAGAAGATCATGGTGCTGGGTGGTGGCCCCAACCGCATTGGCCAGGGTATCGAGTTTGATTACTGCTGTGTGCATGCCGCCCTGGCGCTGCGAGAAGATGGCTACGAAACCATCATGGTGAATTGCAATCCCGAGACGGTATCCACCGACTACGATACCTCGGATCGCCTGTATTTCGAGCCCTTGACGCTGGAAGACGTCCTCGAGATCGTGGCCATCGAACAGCCGCAGGGCGTCATCGTCCAGTTTGGGGGACAGACGCCTCTCAAGCTGGCGCGCGGGCTGGAAGCAGCCGGGGTACCCATCATTGGCACGACGCCGGACAGCATTGATCGCGCCGAGGATCGCAAGCGTTTCCAGCAGATGCTGCATGAACTGGGTCTGCGTCAACCGGATAACCGCATTGCCTTCGATCGCGAGTCCACGCTGACCGTTGCCGGCGAACTGGGTTACCCCATGGTGGTGCGCCCCAGTTATGTGCTGGGCGGACGTGCCATGCAGATCGTGCATACACCGGCCGACCTCGAAAAATATCTGCGCGAGGTGGTGACGGACACCGACGGTATGCATGGCGTGGCCGTGACGCGCGACGCGCCCATCCTGTTGGATCGTTTTCTCAACGATGCCATCGAGGTGGACGTGGACGCTGTGTCCGACGGAACGCAGGTGGTGATTGGCGGCATCATGGAACACATCGAACAGGCCGGTGTGCATTCCGGCGATTCGGCCTGCTCACTGCCGCCTTTCAGCCTGTCGCCGGCCCTGCAAGACGAGTTACGCCGCCAGACCGTGGCCATGGCCCGCGCGCTGGGTGTCGTGGGCCTCATGAATGTCCAGTTTGCCATTCAGGGTGATACGGTTTACGTGCTGGAAGTCAATCCGCGCGCCTCGCGCACCGTACCCTATGTGGCCAAGGCCACCGGGCGCCAGCTGGCCAAGATTGCGGCGCGCTGCATGGCGGGACGGACGCTGGCCTCGCAGGGCGTGATCCACGAGATCGTACCGCCTTACTATTCCGTCAAGGAAGCGGTGTTCCCCTTCACCAAGTTCCCCGGGGTGGACCCCATTCTGGGGCCAGAGATGAAGTCCACCGGGGAAGTGATGGGCGTGGGTGCCACCTTTGCCGAAGCCTTCGTGAAGTCCCAGCTTGCGGCCGGGGTCAAGCTGCCCATGGCGGGCAAGGTCTTCATCAGCGTCAGAAACGCCGACAAGGCACCCATCGTGGACATTGCCCGCAGCCTCGCGGCCATGGGCTTTACCCTGGTGGCCACGCGCGGCACCTGTGCTGCGCTTGCGGCCGCCGGCCTCAAGGTCGTCCCGGTCAACAAGGTGGCTGAGGGCCGTCCGCACATCGTGGACATGGTGAAGAACCGTGAAATCAGTCTGATCATCAACACGGTGGAAGAACAGTCGCGCGCAGTGCAGGACTCCTGGTCCATTCGCAATGCGGCGCTGCAAGGGCGCGTGACCTATTACACCACCGTGGCCGGTGCACGCGCCGCCTGCCTGGGCATGCAACTGACGCAACACCTGGGCATTTACGATCTGCAGTCTCTACAAGGACAAATACAACAGGCAGGAGTGGAAGTATGAACAAAGTCCCATTGACGGTTGTGGGGGCCGAAAAATTGAAGGCCGAACTGCATCATCTCAAGCATGTGCAGCGGCCGGCGGTCATCCAGGCCATCAGCGAAGCGCGTGCGCAGGGCGACCTTTCCGAGAACGCCGAGTATGATGCCGCCAAGGAACGCCAGTCCTTCATTGAAGGCCGGATTGCCGATCTCGAGTCCAAACTCTCCAATGCCCAGATCATCGACCCTTCCCTGCTCGACCCTGATGGACGCTGCGTGTTTGCCTCGACGGTGGAACTGGAAGACGTGGCCTCAGGGGATATCGTGACCTACCAGATCGTGGGTGAGGACGAAGCCGACATCAAGGAAGGCAAAATTTCCATCAGTTCGCCCATTGCCCGTTCCCTGATCGGGAAATTTGCGGGCGACGTGGCCGAAGTCAACGCACCAGGCGGGGTAAAGGAATATGAAATCCTCGACGTCAGATACGGCTAAGCCGGTTTTGCCCAAGCCGGGACAGGCGCTGTTCCTGACCCCGGCCCAACGCAGCGCACTGCGGGCCCGGGCGCATGCCCTCAACCCGGTGGTGATGCTGGGGCATGCGGGTCTCACCGACCCCGTTTTGCTTGAAATCGACGCGGCCCTGAAGGCGCACGAACTCATCAAACTCAAGGTTTCGGGGGGTGATCGTGCCGCCCGTGAAGCAATCCAGGACGCCATTTGCCAGCGCCTTTCGGCAGCACCCGTGCAACAGATCGGTAAGGTATTGGTACTGTACCGGCCGCGATGAAACCCACCCGAACCAGCAAGGCCTGGATGCGGGAGCACGTCAACGATCCTTTCGTCAAGAAAGCGCGCCTCGAAGGCTATCGCTCCCGCGCCTCCTACAAATTGATGGAAATCGACGACCGCGACCGGTTGCTGCTGCCGGGCCTGCAGGTGGTGGATCTCGGTGCCGCGCCCGGTGGCTGGTCCCAGGTGGCGCGCAGCCGCATGGGGCGGCGTGGAGAAGTGTGGGCCATCGACCTTCTGCCCATGGCACCGCTGGAGGGGGTAGCGTTCATCCAGGGTGATTTCAATGACCCCGAAGTGCGTCGCGCGCTGGCGGCCGGCTTGCGTGAAGGGGGGGCAGACCTTGTTTTATCCGATTTGGCCCCCAATGTAAGTGGGGTGGCCCTGTATGACCAGGCCCGCGCCACGGAACTGTGGGAAGCGGCCCTGGAATTTTCTGCCAACACTTTGAAACAAAATGGAAAATTCTTGGTCAAAGTGTTCCATGGGCTGGATTTCGAACCCTTTGTCCGGCTGATGCGGTCGGTATTTGAATCCGTGGCAACCCGCAAACCCGCCGCGTCGCGGGACCGTAGCCCGGAGGTCTATTTGTTGGGAAAAAACCTCAAACCCGGGGCACAGGAAGCATTGCGAAAGCATTTTCACGCTGAATGAAGGCCGGTTTTAGGATTACAATGAACCCATGGGGCTTGTCCTGCCCGCGGTGTGGCGTGAGCGCTTGGAGGAATCCGTCTTGAACAGTATCGTCAAAAACATTCTGGCCTGGTTGTTTGTGGGAGTCGTGCTGATGTTGTTGGTCAGCCAGTTTCAGGGGCGCCAGCCCACCACGGACGTCCTGACCTATTCATCCTTCATCGACGAGATGAAGGCCGGTCACGTGGCCAAGGTGGTCATTGACGGGCGGGCCCTGCGCGGCGAAAAGACCGACGGTAAGCCGTTCACGTCCTACGCGCCTTCCGATCCGTGGCTGGTGAGCGACCTGCTCAAGTACGGCGTGGCGATTTCAGCCAAACCGGAAGAAGAGCCATCCATTTTCATGAACCTGCTCATGTCCTGGTTCCCGATGCTGCTGCTCATCGGCGTGTGGATTTTCTTCATGCGCCAGATGCAGGGGGGCGGGCGCGGCGGTGCCTTCTCCTTCGGCAAGAGCCGGGCGCGCATGCTGGATGAAAATACCAACCCGGTGACCTTTGCCGATGTGGCCGGGGTGGATGAAGCCAAGGAAGAGGTCTCCGAACTGGTGGAATTCCTGCGCGACCCCAGCAAGTTCCAGAAACTCGGCGGGCGCATTCCCCGCGGCGTGCTGATGGTGGGCAGTCCCGGTACCGGCAAGACCTTGCTGGCGCGTGCCATCGCCGGCGAAGCCAAGGTGCCGTTCTTCAGCATCTCCGGTTCGGATTTCGTTGAAATGTTTGTGGGCGTGGGTGCCGCGCGCGTGCGCGACATGTTCGAACAGGCCAAGAAAAGCGCACCCTGCATCGTCTTCATCGACGAAATCGATGCGGTGGGGCGGCAGCGTGGTGCCGGGCTGGGTGGTGGCAACGACGAGCGCGAACAGACCCTCAACCAGTTGCTGGTGGAGATGGATGGTTTTGAAGGTACGGTGGGGGTGATCGTGATTGCGGCCACCAACCGCCCGGATGTGCTCGATCCCGCCCTGATGCGCCCCGGCCGATTCGATCGCCAGGTGGTGGTGCCCCTGCCCGACATCCGCGGGCGCGAGCAGATTCTCCTGGTGCACATGCGTAAGGTGCCGATTGCGCCGGATGTGCGCGCCGACATCATCGCGCGCGGCACGCCGGGCTTTTCGGGCGCTGATCTTGCCAACCTCGTCAATGAGGCCGCACTCTTTGCCGCCCGCAGCAACAAGCGACTGGTGGACATGGAAGATTTCGAGCGTGCCAAGGACAAGATCATCATGGGTGCCGAACGCCGCTCCATGGTGATGCCCGAGCAGGAACGCCGAAATACGGCCTACCATGAGTCGGGCCATGCCGTGGTGGCCCGCCTGCTGGAGCGCACCGACCCTGTGCACAAGGTCACCATCATTCCCCGCGGGCGCGCACTGGGCGTTACCATGCAACTGCCCACCGAAGATCGCTACAGCATGAATCGCGAGCAGATCCTGCAGAATATTTCCGTGCTGTTTGGCGGGCGCATCGCCGAAGAGGTTTTCATGAACCAGATGACCACGGGCGCCAGCAACGACTTTGAGCGCGCCACGGAAATGGCGCGACGCATGGTCACCCAATGGGGCATGTCAGACAGCCTGGGCCCTGTGGTGTACGGTGAAAATGAAGGCGAGGTGTTTCTGGGACGCTCCATCACCACCCACAAGAACGTTTCTGAAGCCACCATGCAGAAGGTGGACGCCGAAATCCGCCGCATCGTGGACGAACAGTACGGTCTGGCGCGTCGCCTCATTGAGGCCAATCGCGACAAGATCGAGGCCATGGCCCATGCGCTGCTGGAATGGGAGACCATCGATGCCGACCAGATTGAAGACATCATGGCCGGCCGTCCGCCGCGACCGCCCAAACCCAGCCTGTCCACCCCCAACGTGCCACCCCCAGCGGCAACGGGTACCACGGCCGGGCCTGCTCCCGGACCAGCGCGGCCTGCACAGGAAACCTGATCCAGCATCCCGGGGCAGCCCGGGATTTTTTTATGGGCCAATCAACGATGGCAGAACTGCATTGCGGAAGCTACCGCCTGTCCCTGGAGCGTCCGCTCATCATGGGCGTGCTCAACGTCACCCCGGATTCCTTTTCTGACGGCGGCCTCTTCACCGACGTGGACCGGGCCGTGGCGCGCGGCTTCCAGATGATGGAGGAAGGGGCGGCCGTGCTGGACATCGGCGGGGAATCCACGCGCCCGGGCGCCACCCCGGTGCCCTTGCAGGAAGAGCTGCGCCGGGTCATTCCCGTCATCGAGCAACTGGCGGGGGGGCCGGTGCCCCTCTCCATCGACACCCGCCATGTGGAAGTCATGCAGGCCGCCCTGGCAGCGGGGGCAACACTGGTCAACGACATCAACGCGCTGCGTGCACCGGGCGCGCTGGCCTGTTGCGCCGCCACCGACGCCGCCGTTTGCCTGATGCACATGCAGGGCACGCCAGCCACCAT
>JAJZHC010000077.1 GCA_021804705.1 Pseudomonadota bacterium | reverse complement strand
GGACTACTGCTTTGCGAGAAACAACCATGTGCCGATGACCGAGTCAGGATTGAGCGACATGGACTCAATCCCCTCCTCCATCAACCAGCGTGCCAGGTCGGGGTGATCGGAAGGCCCCTGGCCGCAAATGCCCACATATTTTCCGGCTCGCTGGCAGGCGCTGATGGCGAGATGCAACATGGCCTTGACGGCAGGATCACGCTCGTCAAAGGCCTGGGCCACGAGCCCCGAATCACGATCCACGGCGAGGGTCAACTGCGTCAGGTCGTTTGAGCCGATGGAGAACCCGTCAAAGCGCTCGAGGAACTGGTCGGCCAGGATGGCGTTGGCAGGAATCTCGCACATCATCACCACGCGCAACCCGTTCTCGCCCCGACGGAGCCCCAACTCCTGCAAGAGGGCGATGGTGCGATCGGCTTCGGCCAGGGTACGCACAAAGGGCACCATGATCTCCACATTGGTGAAGCCCATCTCATCGCGCACCCGTTTCAATGCCCGGCATTCCAGCTCGAAACAATCGCGGAATGTGGTCGCGGTGTAACGCGAGGCGCCGCGAAACCCCAGCATGGGGTTTTCTTCGTGAGGCTCGTAACGCTTGCCGCCGATCAGATTGGTGTATTCGTTGGACTTGAAATCCGACAGGCGCACAATGACCTTCTTGGGCCAGAAGGCAGCCGCCAGCGTGGCGATGCCCTCGGCGAGTTTTTCCCGGTAAAACGCCGCGGGATCGCTGTAACCGCGCGCCTTCTCCTCCACCTCTGCCTTGAGCGCCACCGGCAGGTGCGGGTATTCCAGACAGGCCTTGGGATGAACGCCGATCATGGCGCTGATGATGAATTCCAGGCGCGCCAGTCCGACGCCCTCGTTGGGCAGGCGCTGAAAGGAAAAGGCCAGTTGCGGGTTGCCCACGTTCATGGTGATCTTGACTGGTATGGCAGGCATGCGCTCGAGCGCCAGGGAAGTGACTTCAAAGTCGATCTGGCCGCGATAGATGTTGCCGGTCTCGCCCTCGGCGCAGGACACCGTCGCGGCCGAGACATCCTTCAACACCTCCGTGGCGTTTTCACAGCCCACCACGGCAGGAATGCCCAGTTCGCGCGCGATGATCGCGGCGTGACAGGTGCGCCCACCACGGTTGGTGACGATGGCTGAAGCCCGCTTCATGATGGGTTCCCAGTTGGGGTCCGTCATGTCCGTCACCAGCACGTCACCAGGGTTGACTTCGCTCATTTGCGAAACGTCGAAAATAATCCGCACGGGCCCCGCGCCGATCTTCTGTCCGATGGCGCGACCCGTGACCAGCAAATCACCCTTGCCCTTGAGCGCATAGCGTTCCAGGATGTCTCCCTTGCGCGAGGCCACCGTTTCAGGGCGCGCCTGCAGGATGTAGAGCTTGCCGTCCATGCCGTCGCGCGCCCACTCCACATCCATGGGGCGTCCGTAATGCTTTTCGATGATGACGGCATAACGCGCCAGTTCTTCCAGTTCGGCGTCATTGAGGCAAAAGCGATGGCGATCGGCGAGGTCGGTTTCCACCGTGGTCACCGTGCGTCCGGCAACCTTCTCGCCGCTGTAGATCATGCGCGTGGCCTTGGACCCCAGATTGCGCATCAGCACTGCGGGGCACCCCTGCGCCAGGGCCACCTTGCTGACATAGTATTCGTCCGGGTTGACGGCCCCCTGGACCACACTCTCCCCCAACCCCCAACTGGCCGTGATGAACACCACCTGGTCAAAGCCCGACTCGGTATCCATGGTGAACAGCACGCCACTGGCCCCCACATCGCTGCGCGCCATGCGCTGAATGCCGGCCGAGAGGGCCACCTCGGCATGCGCAAACCCCTGGTGTACCCGATAGGCGATGGCGCGGTCGTTGTAGAGCGAGGCAAACACGTGCTTCACTGCCTCGAGTACCTGCACCATGCCCGTGATGTTGAGGAAGGTTTCCTGCTGGCCGGCAAAGGATGCATCGGGCAAATCCTCTGCAGTGGCCGAGGAGCGCACGGCCACCGCAGGTGGCACACCCAAACCGGCTTCCAGTTGCGCGTAGGCCACCGTCAACTCCTGCACCAGCCGTTCGGGCAGGGGCGTTTTCAGCATCCAATCGCGGATTTTGGCGCCAGCCACTGCCAGAGCGTCCACATCGTCCACGTCCAGCGCCAGAAGGAGGGCCTCGATGCGCGTTGCAAGCCCTCCCTGGGCCAGGAAATCGCGGTATGCCGCGGCGGTCGTGGCAAAGCCTCCCGGCACACGCACACCGGCGTGGCTTAACTGGCTGAACATCTCACCCAACGATGCGTTCTTGCCTCCGACGGAATCCACGTCGGTCATGCGAAGATCCTGAAACCAGCGAATGTATGCTGTTGCCATGATGCCCCCTGACCTCTAAAAGTTGTCTATTATAAGACATCTGCTATGCTGTGGATAACCCTTTGGAAATTGGTGAGTTTCATGAAGCTAAGTGTGTTCTACGTCTCCGATCGTACTGGTATCACCGCCGAAATGTTAGGCCAAAGCCTGATCACCCAGTTTGACAGTGTTCATTTCCAGTGTCATACGATGCCCTTCGTGGACAGCGAAGCACGCGCCCGGGATGCCGTTGCGGCCATCAACCTTGCTGCCGCAGCAGATGGGCAGCGCCCGCTCGTGTTCAGTACCCTGATCGACGATGTCGTGCGGCGCATCATCAGGACCGCCAACGCCCTGGTCCTGGATTTTTTTGAGGCGTTCATCGCCCCCCTGGAATCCGAACTGGGCATCCCTTCCTCCCATGCGGTGGGCAAGTCGCATGGCACGGGAGACTTGCACACCTACACCCAGCGCATCAATGCCATCAATTTCTGCATGGCCCACGACGACGGCGTCAACAGCGCCGGACTGGATGAAGCCGAGATCATCCTGGTTGGCGTGTCACGCTGCGGCAAAACCCCCACCAGCCTGTATCTCGCCATGCAGTTTGGCATCAAGGCTGCCAACTATCCCCTGATTCCCGAAGACCTGGATAAACAGCAACTGCCGTCGGCCTTGTTGCCCTGGCGAAAAAAACTGTGGGGGTTGTCGATCCGGCCGGAGCGGCTGCACCAGATTCGCTCTGAGCGCCGCCCTAACAGCCGCTACGCTGCCCTGTCCAACTGTCGTCACGAAATCCAGGCCGCCGAGGCCATGTTGCGCGCCCACGGCATTCCCTTTCTGGAATCCACCAACATGTCGATCGAAGAACTGTCCACCACCATCCTGCACCAAACGGGGCTTTCGCGGCATCTGTACTAACGGGACGACTGGCGCATCCGCTCGAACATCAACACCGACCCTGCCACCGCGGCGTTGAGCGACTCCACCCCGGGTGCCATGGGAATATGGATGCGCTCGTGCACCCGGGCCAGCAGATCGGCGGATATTCCCGCACCTTCGTTGCCAATCACGAGCGCCACGGCCCCTCGCAGATCCGCCTCAAAATACGGGCGGGCCCCGTGCAGGGTGGCGCCGAGCACGCGCCCCTCGTAACGCTGCGCCAGATCGGGCAGGTTTGCCCCTTCGTAGAGCTCAATCTGGAAATGGGCTCCCATGCTGGCACGCAGCACGCGAGGCGCCCAGGCCAGCGCACAACCCGGCGAGAGAAAGGCGCGCGGCATCCCTGCAGCAGCGGCCGAGCGCAGCAAGGTGCCCAGGTTGCCCGGATCCTGGATGTCTTCCAGCATCAGGCAGGGGCCCAGGGGTCCTGCGGGCGGCGCTGGAGCAGGAATGGCAATGATGGCAGCAATCCCCTGCGGTGACTGCACAGCGGCGCACTCGGCAAACAGCGCATCGCTCAACACCACGGGTTGCGGCATCAGGCCACCGGCCAGCAGCCGGCGCACCTCGGGATGGGTGAGGCCACTCTCGCTGGCCAGCAGCGCGTGGGGCGCGCCCCGGGAGGCCCCATAAGCCTCCACCAGATGCACGCCATCCAGTACCGTCAACCCCTGCTTGTGTCGCTGTCGCGACGAATGCACCAGGCTGGCAAACTGCTTGAAGAGCGCGTTGTCGCGCGAACGGATCACGCGCATCGGGTGGCGCTCACGGGGGCAAAGGACAGGCGGTGGTGGGGGCTTGCCCCATGCTCGCGCAGCCTTTCAAGATGCAGTGCGGTTGGATAGCCCTTATGGCGTTCGAACTGGTACTGGGGATACTCACGCCCCAGCGCCGTCATGAGGCGATCGCGCTCGGTCTTGGCAAGGATGGACGCGGCTGAAATGGCAGCCACCCGGGCATCGCCCTTCACCACGGCAATGGTTGTGGCGGACAGGCGCGGACTGTAGAGCCCATCCACGGCCACCACAGCAGGCAGGGCCGTGAGCGCCTCCACGGCGCGGCGCATGGCCAGCAACGTGGCCTGCAGGATATTGAGCGCATCGATTTCGGCAACACTGGCACAGGCCGTGGACCATGCCAGCGCCCGGGCCTTGATGTGTCCTTCCAGGGCATCACGCGCCACCGCGCTCAGTTTCTTGGAATCATCGAGGCCGGGGATGATGCAATCGGGATACAGGATCACGGCAGCAGCGGTCACGGGGCCTGCAATCGGACCGCGCCCGGCCTCGTCCACGCCGCACAGCAGCCCTTCAGGAAAATCGAGGGGCTGGCCCGGGCGGATCAGGCGGTCAGGGTGCATGCTGCAGGGCCTGTGCAATGCCCTTCAGAATGCCCTGGTGCGAGTCTGCCCGCAGCAGTCGATGCAGGCGCTCGAAGGACTGCACCATGGCCCTGCGCGCTGCCGGATCGTCCAGAAGTGCCGCCAGGCGCCCGGCGAGGTTCTCGGGGGTGGCCGCCTCCTGAATCACCTCTGGCACTACGGCCTCGTCCAGGATGATGTTGGGCAACCCGAAAAACCGCGCCGTGGCGCGTTGCCGAACCAGCCAGGCCGTCAGGGCGGAAAGGCGGTAAGTGATGACCATGGGGCATTTCAACAAGGCCGCCTCCAGGGTGGCCGTGCCTGAGGCCACCAGCGCCACGTCGGCTGCAGCAAGTGCTTCCTGTGCCCGGCCCTCCAGCAACACCATATCGGGAGGCCGGGGTGCGTGCCGCAGCACCTGCTCGAACTGCTCCCGGGTTTGACGGTTGACGAGCGGTACGAGAAAACGGGCTTGGGGAAAGCGCCGCTGCAACAACACCGCGGTATCCACAAACAGCTGGGCGTGATAGTCCAGTTCAGAGATACGGCTGCCGGGCAGCAGGGCCACCACTGGCGAGGCATCACCCAGCGCCAGACTCTGGCGGGCCGCCGCATGATCCACCACTTCCGGAATTTGCTGCGCCAGCGGATGCCCGATGTCTGTAATGGGAATGCCGGCCCGTTCAAAAATGGGGCGCTCAAAGGGAAACACGGAGAGCACGCCCACCACCGCCTCCCGAATGGCCGGCAGGCGATTGGCGCGCCAGGCCCAGACGGTTGGGGCCACCATCTGCAAGGTGGGAATGCCGGCGCGTTTGAGCTGCTTTTCCAGGGCGAGGTTGAAGTCGGGGGCATCGATGCCGACGAACAGTTCGGGGGGGAATGCCAGAAAATGCCGGATCAGTTGCCTTCGAATCGACAGGAGGGTTGGCAATGCGCGCAGCACTTCCAGATAACCGCGCACGGACAGTGTCTCCATGGGAAAGAGTGAGCGGGCTCCCAGTGCTTGCATGCGCGGCCCGGCAATGCCTTCAAACACGGCACCAGGATAACGCATCCGTACCGCTTCAATCAGGGTTGCTCCCAGCGCGTCGCCTGATGCTTCACCAGCCACCACGCCGATGCGCATGGTCAGCGCACGATACCGCGGCTGGAGTGCGCGAGGAAGTCCAGCATTTCCTGCACGCGCGGATGCTGTCGCGCAATCGCGGCAATCTCGCCACGCGCCTCCTCAAGACTCAGCCCGGAACGATAGAGCTTGCGATAGGCCTGCTTGATGGCAGCTATTTCCTCTGCGGTAAAACCCCGGCGACGCAGCCCTTCGCTGTTGATGCCATGAGGGCCAGCGGGGTGACCCGCCACCATGACGAAAGGAGGGACGTCCTGGGTGATCACGGCCGAGATGCCGAGAAAACTGTGCGCGCCCACCCGCACAAATTGATGCACGCCGACGAAGCCACCGAGAATGGTCCAGTCGCCCACATGGACATGGCCCGCGAGGGTGGCGTGATTGGCAAACGTGGTATGGTGCCCCACCTGACAATCATGGGCCAGATGCACATAGGCCATGATCCAGTTGTGGTTGCCCAGACGCGTCACCCCCGCATCGTCTTCCGTACCGATGTTGAAGGTGCAGAACTCGCGGATGGTATTGTCGTCGCCGATCTCGAGGGCAGTGTTTTCACCGTGGTATTTCTTGTCCTGGGGATCGCCCCCCAGCACGCAGAACCCGTAAATGCGGTTGCGCGCACCGATGGTGGTACGCCCGGTAATGCTGACATGATCACCCACGGTGGTCCCCGGACCAATGCGAACCTGGGGGCCGATGATGGCGTAAGCGCCGACGGTCACGTCACTGGCAAGCTCGGCCCCTGGATGAATGATGGCGCTGGGATGAATCATGCTTCAAGCACTTTTTCCGTACAGAGCAACTCGGCCTCCGTCACCACCTGTCCGTTGACGGTGGCCTGGGCTGCAAACTTCCACACCCGGTAGGACTGGCGCAGCAGCTTGGCGTGCAGCATCAACTGGTCTCCTGGAAAGACCGGGCTTCTGAAGCGCGCCTTGTCGATGCCCACGAAGTAAGTGACGATCTTGCCGTCCGGTTTGACGTCTTCGGTCTTGAACGTCAACAGTGCCGCAGCCTGGGCCAGGGCCTCGATGATCAAGACGCCAGGCATGACCGGGTGCACCGGAAAATGCCCCTGAAAAAACTCCTCGTTCATGCTGACGTTCTTGATGGCCGTGATGGTCTGCCCCGGAATCACGTCCAGAACCCGGTCCACCAGCAGGAATGGATACCGGTGCGGCAGATATT
>JAJZHC010000076.1 GCA_021804705.1 Pseudomonadota bacterium | reverse complement strand
GCGGCCAGATCGGTCAATAACGCAACTTCCTTCTCGGTAAAGGCATCCAGTTTTTCGGAATAAACAGTCAGGACGCCCCAGGCACGATTTTCCTTCATCAGGGGGAACGCGCTGCTGGTCCGGTAACCGCGCCTGGACGCGGCCTCACGCCATGGCGCGGCTGTCGGATCCCTTTCAAAATCGTGGTTAACGTGCGGTATTCCTGATCTGACGGCAATTCCGGTAACGCCTTGACCGTGGGGCGTGTCTGCCCAGGTGATGTTGGCATGGGCCAGATAACCGTCCTCGAATCCATGAATGATGATGGGCGTGATGCTTTTTGTATCGTCGTGGTTGACGATGCCCACCCAGGCCATGCGAAACCCGCCATGCTCAATGATGATCTGACAGATGTCGTTTAGCAGTTGCTGTTCACTGTTGGCATGCACCAGAACCCGGTTGCATGAAATCAATACGCTGAGTGAGCGATTGAGCCTGAGCAAAGCGCTTCTGGAGGCCAGCGCCCCCGCCATGTTATCGACAGTCTTGGCCAGGTTGCCCAGTTCATTGGCGGCGTATGGAAGACTTGTTCGTGCGTGGTAGTCCCCTTTACTCAAACGGTCGGCGGTTGCTGCAATGACGTTGATGGGATGAACCAACAGCCGGCTGCCGCCAAACCAGACCAGGGAAAAGGTCAGTAGTGAAATCGCTGAAAGCAGCAGCATGGAGCGAGTGAACTGGGCATCAGCGTTGGCAAGCACTGAGGCCCTTGACATCCCAATCCATAAATAGATTTCATTGACCCCGGTCCTTGAAAATGGCGAAAACACAAAAATCCGCTGCACATTGTCATAGTCGGGTACGGTTGCCGAGCCGTTGCCATGTTCCTCCATCAGGGCTTTAAAGAACGGAATATGCGATATGTTCTTGCCAGTCAGACTCTCTGGGTCAGGGTAACGGGCCAGGACGTTCCCTTCGCTGTCGATCAAACCGATCCGGGCTTCTGGCGGATACTTCCCCCTGACGAACTCTGCCTTGATCCAGCCCAGGTCGAGGCTTGCTTCCATCACGCCCTTGATGTGGCCCTGCTTGTCGCGTACGGAGATTGCAAAGGGAAGGACCCAGAGCTTGCTGGTGCGCCCCATGATGGCTTCACCCACGATGAGATCCCTGCTGGCAAGGGCTTCCTTGAAATAGTGACGGTCGGCAACGTTGAGGCTTCCCGGGACTGTGTTGGATTTGCAGACGACATTCCCGTTTGGGGCGGCCAGCATCAGATTCGCAATGTGCGGATCGTTTTTGACGAGATGTTCCAGTATCAGGTGGCAGTTGCTGGAATCAAAAGGCGGGTTGAATACGGAGGTTTGTGAAATCAGTAAAGGAAGTTGCTCGATGTAGCGAACAGTCTGATTCTCGGAATCGGCAATTTCGTGTGCGTGGATCCCAAGCGTCTTGAGCATCTCAGAGAGTTCATGGTTGCGTCTTTCGTAGGCGTTGTAAACGGCAATGACAAAGATAATGGTAAATGTCGTTACCAGTAAGGCCAGAACCTGAAAACGCAAACTCTGAAAATGCAATCGCAAAATGGTCACGCCCGAGGGTTGCTTGTGCGGCAATAGTTGAGCTATATCAACATCGTCTCATAAAACTGGCTCCATACTGAAGTGCCGAATCAAGAGGAATGAACCATGAAATCTCTGAAAATTGTTGTTGTGGCTGTTGGATTGCTTTGTGTGGGTGCCGTACAGGCGGAGGATACAGGCTTGGCTTTGGCAAAAAAGAGCGGGTGCCTGGCCTGTCATGCGCAGGACAAAAAAGTAGTGGGGCCTTCCTACAAGGACATTGCTGCAAAATACAAGGGTCAAAGCGGTGCTGAAGCCAAACTGGCTGCCAAGGTCAAGAATGGCGGAGGAGGAGTTTGGGGCCCCATGCCCATGCCGGCTTCAAAGCAGGTTTCCGATGCCGACATCCAGACCCTGGTTAAATGGGTCTTGTCTCAATAAAGGCATCGATTCAAATCGCCTATCTTCTCCCGCCCCCTGAAGCCTGCCGTAGTACCCAATCCATCATTTGCACGGGGAGAACGCGCTTCAACCACCCAAAGACGCGGGCCGGCACGGTGACCGGATAGCGCGGCCTGGGGGAGGGGCTTTCCAGGGCATGGATCACCTTTTCCAGCACGGCCTCCGGGGGGAGCGTGAAGGGGACCGCGGCACCTTTCGCATTGAGACGCGTCATCTGGCCTTCGTACTGGGGGCGATGGACGCTATGTTGCCAGTCAATATGCTTTTCGAAGTGGGGAACGCAGTTTTCGCGAAAGCGGCTGGTGATGGGCCCGGGCTCCACAAGGATGACATGGATGCCCGACCCGTGAAGCTCTTGCCGCAGCGTGTCGGTGAGTCCTTCGAGGGCAAACTTCACGGCGTTGTAAGCCCCCCGGTAGACAAAGGCTGCGTACCCCAGCACCGAACTGTTCATCACGATGCGACCATGACCCTGTTTGCGCATGACGGGGATGACCTGATTGGTCAGTTCCACCCAACCGAACAGGTTGGTCTCAAATTGTGCCCTCAGCGCATCCCGGGTCAAGTCTTCCACAGCGCCCACCTGGCCAAAACCGCCGTTGTTGAACAATGCGTCCAACCGGCCGTCACTGAGGGTGAGCACTTGATGGAGCGCAGTCCGGATGCTCGTGGAATCGTTGAGATCCAGAACCAGACTTTCAAAGCCTTCGTTTCTCAGGCGCGCCACATCGGCAGCATGCCGAGCAGTGGCGAAAACGCGCCATCCCCGTTCCTTCAGTCCCCGGGCCACGCATGCGCCAATACCTGAAGAACATCCGGTGATGAGGATTTGTTTCACGATCTCTCCCATGAGATTCCCTTTCAATTGGTATCATCGCGTCGATTGGTGGCCATGATCTTGACACATTTTGTTCGTCTGATTCACTGAGCTTCACTTGACATGGGCTGTGCATGAACCTGAAAATTTCAGGCTTGCTTTTCCAGCGCTCTCCATTTGTTTCGATGAATATGAACGAGTCTCCGATTGGCGTATTTGATTCTGGCGTCGGCGGACTGTCGGTTCTCAGGCATATTCGCAATCAGTTGCCGCATGAGAATCTGCTGTACGTGGCCGATTCAGCTTACGCGCCCTATGGCTCCCGCTCCTCTGAAGAAATCCAGGAGCGCTCGCTTGCGCTTGCCGAATTCCTGATAGGTCAGGGCGCCAAAGCACTCGTGGTGGCCTGCAATACAGCAACGGCATCGGCGGCTGCACTTCTGCGAAAACGCTATGCCCTGCCCATCGTTGCGATGGAGCCCGCAGTCAAACCTGCAGTCGAGACCACACGGAACGGCATCATTGGTGTGCTGGCGACGAGCAGCATGCTCAAAAGCGCCCAATTCTCAGCACTATTGGAAAGCTATGGGAAGGGGGTCCAAATCATTACCCGGGCCGGCATCGGTCTGGTTGAATGTGTGGAACGCGGTGATTTGGACGGTGATGAGGTTAAAACGCTTTTGCAAGATTACCTGACGCCCATGCTCGAGCAGGGGGCCGACACGCTGGTGCTGGGTTGCACGCACTATCCTTTTCTGCGTCCGGTGATCGAGCAAGTGGTCTGTGGGCGGATGTCCATTATCGATACGGGCGCTGCTGTGGCCAGCCATTTGCGTCAGAGAATTGAGGACGCCGGCATCGCAACGGCTCGTCCAGGCCACGGCGAAGCGTCTTTCTGGACGAGCGGTAGTGCCGATCAGGCCAATGAAGTGATGAGCCGTCTTTGGGCCTGGTCAAGCCATTACCCTGGGGATGTCTGACCAGTCCGTCGTGTGGTTGGGCGATTTCGCGCCGCGCTGCATGCGCCAGGTTTTCTCGATACCCGAAGAGGCCAGTTGAAGCGTGTCTTGCCCCATGCGGCCATTGATGGTGTCCATGACGCGCATCAGCCTGGCCGACCGGGCTTCTGCTGCGGGGTCGTCAAACAGCGTTCTCGGTAGATGATCTTTTGCCTCCAGCCCCATCAGCATGATCCCGGCCTTCTTGTACTTGAACCCGGTTTTGTAGATACGCTTCAGTCCGCGCAATGCGGCCTGGACCAGGTGCCGGGTATCGTCCGTGGATTTGACCAGAGGCACCACGAGGGAAGGCTGGTATTGGGGTTCGTGGGGCTTGAATGGATGGGTCAGGATATAGACCCCGATGCTGCCAGCCACAGAGCCCTGGGCTCTGAGCTTTTCCGCGGCGCGTGTCGTGTAGCTGCTCACCGCTTCGTTAAGGTCTTGCAAGGTTTCCACCGCTTTCCCAAAAGAGCGGCTGGATATGATCTGATGCTTGTTGGGCGCCTCTTCTTCCAGCTCGATGCAGGCCGTGCCATTGAGCTCGGCTAAGGTGCGTTCCAGGGTGACGGAAAACTGCTGGCGGACAAAGCGGGTGTCGGCGGCTTTGAGTTCCCGCACGGTTTTGATGTTGAGACTTTCCAGACGCTGGGATATCTTGCGGCCCACGCCCCACACTTCGGACACGTCGATGCTGTCCAGAAGGGCATCGAGCGCCCGGGTTGAAAACTGCCCGAAGTTGCAGACGCCCGCATACCCGGCCCGCCTCTTGGCCACATGGTTGGCCAGCTTGGCCAGGGTCTTGGTGGGGGCAATCCCGATGCTCACGGGGATGCCAGTCCACTGTTTGACGCGCCGGCGAATGTCCTGGCCATAGGCGGTGAGGTCCCGTGATTCGAAGCCGGAAAGCCCCAGGAAGCATTCATCGATGGAATAGATCTCCTGGTGTGGAGAAAACTGGCTCAATACCCCCATGACCCGGGCCGACATGTCCCCGTAGAGGGCGTAATTGCTGGAAAAAGCCACGACGCCGTGGCTCCGGGCCACTTTCTCGATCTTGAACCAGGGCTCGCACATGTCGATGCCCAGGGCTTTCACCTCGTTGCTGCGGGCCACCACGCAGCCGTCGTTGTTACTGAGGACGACCACGGGTTTTCCTTCCAGTTTGGGATTGAAGACCCGCTCACAAGAGGCATAGAAGTTATTGCAGTCCACCAGGGCAACAGGGGGCATGGGAGCGTCTTCAGTCGAACTTGCGGATGGTGGAGGTGACCACTCCCCAGCAAAGCAGCTCTTGCGCATCTTGAAGAATGATGTCCTTGAAGTGCGGGTTTTGAGGTTTCAATACCGGGCGCCCGCCTTCAAAGGCAAGGCGCTTGACCGTCAATTCCCCGTCGATAATGGCGATGATGATCTTGCCGGCTGCGGGTTCAATGGAGCGGTCTACCACCAACAGGTCGCCATCGAAGATGCCGGCCCCCGTCATGGAGTGTCCCTTTACCCGGACGAAGAAGGTGGCTTCCTGATGCCGGACCAGATACGCGTTGAGGTCGAGAGTGGCCTCCACATAATCGTCGGCGGGGGAGGGGAAGCCGGCGGCAACCTTATGGCTGAAGAGGGGCAGGGCCAGCGGGGAAGGGTCCCGTTCGGGGTAAGCCACCTCCGCAGTGGCGAGAGCCCGCCCCAATTGGCGCCGGGCCTGATAAGCGGAGAGGAAATCCTTCACCACGGCCACAGCGCCTTCGGGCAGACGAATGGTTCGGGTGGGCTCGCCGTAGAGGCCCGTGCCAGGCTTGCGACCGGCGCCAGGACGAGGGCCACCATGGCGGGGGAGTTTGGCTTTCATTTGATTATTGTGTCAATAATCAAGCTTTCGTGCAAGGGGGTGGCCACTGAGGGTGGCTGTCGACTAAATCCTCCTGCTCTGGCACCTGGCGGCTGTTAATGTCCGGCCGTTTTTCCGGCATGCTGGGGAAATATTGCCAGGGCAGCGAGAATGAAGGCGATGAGCGCCACAGATGCGGTATAGCGGCTTAACGCCAATCCGCCAGCATCTAACGGTTTGTCGAGAAAGTCACCGACTACAGCCCCAAGTGGTCGCGTCAGGATAAACGCTCCCCAAAAAAGCAGGGTTCTGGAAATGTTCGTCCAGAAATACCCTGCCACCACGACACCCAGAAGCAGGCTAAAGACGATTGCCCCACCACCATACCCCAGCCCTGCTGTGTCTGCAGTCCAATCCCCCAGTGCGGTACCCAGGGTCTGTGAAAACATGATGGTGACCCAGTAAAACATTTCAGCTTTCGGTGAACTGACCGTACTGACAGATACGGAACCGAGGGACTTGTACCAGACAGCCAGGGAACCGAGCAAGAGTACAAACAACAGGGATGCGCCCCCGCTATAGCCAATACCGAGTGACCGGTCTGCAAAATCGGCCAGCGTCGTTCCCACGGTTGTTGTTGCAATGATGGTGAGCCAGTACAGCAATGGATGAAAATGCCTGGCCCTGACCTGGGCGACCACAGCCATGAAAAATATGGCTGCGAACAGGACGGTCCCCAGCAGATATCCGAAGTTCATCGACATGGATACAGCATCCCCGCCGGTTTCGCCGAGCGTGGTGGCCGCTATCTTGATGATCCAGAATGTCAGTGTGACTTCTGGAACTTTGCTCAGAACAGGCTCTGCAACTTTTGTCATGTGATGATCAGCAAGAGATCAACTGGCTTGTTTCTCTGCGACCGGCGTCGAGGATGCTGGCGACTCAGGGGCGGGCGCCGAGGTAATGGGCATCACTGAAACAGGCTTCTTGACAGCGGTTTTCCTGGCAACTGTTTTTTTGGGTGCAGCCTTTGCAGTCACGGTTTTTTTGACTACTGATTTTGTGGTGGCTACCTTCCTGGTGGCTGGCTTTTTGGCAGCAGGTTTTCTGGCCACGGTTTTTTTGGCGACAGGTTTGCTGGTAGCTGTCTTTTTGGCGGCAGGTTTTCTGGCCACGGTTTTTTTGACTACTGATTTTGTGGTGGCTACCTTCCTGGTAGCTGGCTTTTTGGCGGCAACTTTTGGCTTTGTTGCCACCACGGCGTCATCCTTGATGATTTTAATGCTGTCTCGAAGCACTTTGGTCAGCTCGGCAGATGCGCGTTTTTTGATTTTGATTCCCTTGATCTTTTTCAACTCGGCCAGGAGAATTTCT
>JAJZHC010000075.1 GCA_021804705.1 Pseudomonadota bacterium | reverse complement strand
TTCGGTATCGGCAATCGGGGTCTGTCCCCAATAATAAAAGCCGGCTTCGGGGCGCTCCAGTGGCAGGTGCGGGTGGACGATCTCGTAGAACGCCTCCAGTTTTTCGCGGTACAGGCGGCGGTTGTCGCGCACATGCGTCTCGTCCTGCCAGGCCGCCTCACTGGCTGCCTGGACGGCAGGGTTCATGGCGCTGCCGTGGTAGGTGCGATAGAGCGCAAAGCGCTTGAGTAGCGCGCTGTCCCCTGCGGCATAAGCCGAGCGCATGCCGGGCACGTTGGAGCGCTTGGACAAGCTGCCCATGGCCACGAGGCGCGGGTAGCCCGTGCGCCCCAGCAGGGCGGCGGCCTGCAGCGAGCCCAGCGGCGGCCTGTTTTCGTCGGGGTAGATCTCGGAATAACATTCGTCGCTGATGATGGCAAAGCCGTAGCGGTCCGAGAGTTCAAACAGGGTGCGCCATTCCTCCAGGGTCATGACGCGTCCGGTGGGGTTGCCCGGCGAACAGGTAAAGACCACCTGGGTGGCTTGCCACACGGCTTCGGGCACGCTGGCGTAATCCACGCGAAAGCCGTGGGCCGGATCGGCGTTGACAAACCAGGGCTGACCCCCAGCGAGGAGGGCGGCACCTTCGTAGATCTGGTAGAACGGGTTGGGGCACACGGCGCGGGCTGCGGCGCGATCAGGGTCCATCAGTACCTGCGTCAGCGAGAACAGGGCTTCGCGGCTGCCCAGGGTGGGCAGCACTTCCGTGGTCGGGTCAAGCCCGGGCAGGTCAAAACGGCGACACAGCCAGGCAGCCAGCGTGGCGCGCAGGCTGTCGCTACCCAGGGTGGCCGGGTAATGGGACAGTCCCGAGAGGTGCTTTGCCAGCGCCTCCTGGATGAAGGCCGGCGTGGCGTGGCGGGGCTCGCCCACCGACAGGGCGATGGGGGCCAGTGCTGGATTGGCGACGACCCCCTGCATCAAGCCGCGCAGGCGCTCGAAAGGGTAGGGTTGGAGGCGTTCGAGCCGGGGGTTCATGGCGTCTGGGGGCGCAGCGGCGATTCTGCCGCAAAGGAGAGCGGGGGCAGGGGAATGGCGGGGGCCCAGCCCGGGGCGCGATGTTCGGCCAGCACATGGGTGTAAATCCCCCCGCGCACATTCCAGCGCGCCAGCAGGCGCATGAAGCGGGGCGCAGTGGCCGCCACCAGGTCATCCAGGATCTGGTTGGTCACGGCTTCGTGAAAGGCGCCATCGTTGCGGAAGGACCACAGGTACAGCTTGAGACTCTTCAATTCCACATTGACGGCTTCCGGGATATAGTCCAGGGTCAGCCAGGCAAAATCCGGCTGGCCTGTCTTGGGGCAAAGACAGGTAAACTCCGGCAGCTCCATGTGGATCAGGTAGTCGCGGCCGGGGTTGGGATTGGGAAAAGTCTCCAGGGTTCGGCTGGGTTGCGATGCCATTGGGGAGTCGTCCTATATCGGGTAAAATCCTCTCATTCTAAACTTTTTTTGTCCATTGGCGCTCAATTGCACCTCAAACACATCAAGCTTGCTGGCTTCAAGTCCTTCGCTGAACCTACCCAGATTCCCGTCCCCGGAAAGCTTGTCGGAGTCGTGGGGCCTAACGGTTGCGGCAAATCCAATGTGATCGATGCCGTGCGTTGGGTGCTGGGCGAGTCCCAGGCCCGCCATCTGCGCGGTGAAACCCTGCAGGACGTCATTTTTGGTGGTACCGCTGATCGTAAGCCCCAAGGCCGGGCCAGTGTCGAGCTGGTATTTGACAACACGGACGGCCGCGCGCCCGGCCAGTGGTCGCAGTATGCCGAAATCGCCGTACGCCGGGTGCTGGCGCGTGACGGGGTTTCCAACTACTACATCAACAACGTGCATGTGCGTCGCCGTGACGTGCAGGACATGTTCATGGGTACGGGTCTTGGCCCGCGCGCCTACGCCATCATCGAACAGGGCATGATTTCCCGCATCGTCGAATCCAAGCCGGAAGAAATCCGCGTGTTTCTGGAAGAGGCGGCAGGCATCTCGCGCTACAAGGACCGGCGTCGCGAAACCGAATTGCGGCTCGAGGACACCCGTGGGCATTTGACACGCACGGAAGACATCCTGCGCGAGCTCTCGCAGCAAATCGAAAAGCTGGAAGGGCAGGCTGAAGTAGCCGGACAGTGGCGCACGCTTCAGGACGAACTGGCGCGCGCACAAAACCTGCTGTTGCTGACGCGCAAGCGCGACGCCGAAGCCAGCCGCAGTCGGGCCCTGCGCGACATTGAAAAAACCCAGCTCGAACTGGATGCGGCCATTGCCGGGTTGCGCGACGTGGAACGCAAGGTGGAACAGCAGCGCAGCGACCATTACGCCGCCAGTGATGCCCTTAACGCTGCCCAGGGTGAGTTGTACCAGGCCAACGCTGAAGTCACCCAGGCCGAAAACCGGCTTCAGGCCCTGCGTGTGGAACGCCGCCGCCTGGAGGGAGAGATGGCGCGCCTGCAGCAGGACATCGCTGAAGACCGCCAGCGGCTGAACGCCGATCAGGAATCCCTCGCCCATTTGCAGGGCGAGCTCGATCGTGCCCTCGAGCTGGTGCAGGTGGGTGCCGCACGGGTGCGCCAGGAGCAGGAAGCGCTGCCCGCTGCCGAAGCATTGAGCCAGACGCGCCGCCAGGCCCTGGACCAGGCGCGCCGCAACGAAACGCAGATTCAAAGCCGCATCAGCGCTGCGCGCTCCGAGCGCACGGCCTCCGAACGGCTGCTGGAACAGCTGCGTGAAAGGCGTACCCGTCTTGTTGCCGAAGAGGCGCAATGGGTAGTCCCGGATGGCAGCCGCCTGGAACAGATTGCGCGGCAACTGCGTGAGCGGGAGGTGCGGGGCGCCATCCTTCATGCCACGCGCGAAGCCATGGCGGTGCGCGTGGGGCGTTGCGAAGCCGCTTTCAACGAAGCGCGCAACCAGGCCGAAGCGCTGCGTCGCGAACGGGCCCGCATCGAGGCTGAACAGAAGGCGCTGGAATCCATGCAATCACGCCTTGGGGTGCAGGAGCGCTCGCAGGGGCTGATCAAAAAGCATGGGTTGTCCGACCTGCCCGTGTTCTGGCATGGCATCCAGGTGGCCACCGGTTGGGAGCTGGCGGTTGAAGCCACGCTGGGGGCGCGTCTGAACGCCTATCGCAGCGAGGATTACAGCGCCGTGAAACGCTGGTCCGCCGAAGAGATTCCGGCCGGTGTCGGGCTTTTCCTGCCCGGCGCTGCAGCCGTTGCTGCGGCTTCACCCGACCTGTCGGCACTTGCTTCGCGCCCGCGTCCCCTGCGCGATCTCGTCACCGTGCGCGTGGCAGCCTGCGAAGCGGCACTGGCGGCCTGGCTGCAGGGCGTGCATGTGGTGGATGATTTTGCTGCGGCGCTGGAAGATACGCGGCGCCTGCCGCCCGGGGTGGTGCTGGTCACGCGCGAGGGACACCTCATTGAACGCCACTCCGTCCTGTTTTTTGCGCCCCAGGGCGAGTTTCATGGTGCCCTGTCGCGTGCCCGCGAAATCGAGGGGCACCAGCAGACACTGGACGAGCTCAACCATCAGGGGGCCCTGCTGGACGCACGGCGCGAGGACGCTGAAGCGTTCCTGGCCGCCTGTCGCCGCGAGCAGACCGCGGTGGAGCATGAAGCCCGTGCCGTCGAAACCGCGCGTCACGCCCTGGATATGGAACGCACGCGGCTGCAGGGCCAGATGGAGCGACACCAGCAACGCGCGCGTCAGGTGGCTGAAGAAAAGGTCGAGCTGGAACACCAGCAGGCGGCCGAGCAGCAACGGCTGCAAAACCACCAGCAGTTGCTGCTCGAGGGCGAACAGCAGTTCCGGGCGGTGACAGAAGCGCTGGCCGCCCTCGAGCAGGCCTGGCGCGAAGCGGAACGGGCCCGCGACGCCCGGCGCAGCGCCCTGCAGTCCGCCGAGCGCGCGGCCCAGGAAGCGGGCTTCCTGGAAAAATCGGCGCGCGAGCGCATGACGCATCTGGAGCATTCCCGGAGTACTGCCGAAACGCGCCTGGCACAGCGTGAACCCCGCCTGCAGACCCTGCAGCTGGAGCTGGATCAGGCCCTGGAAGCACCCCTGATCGAACATTTGCAAACCGCTCTCGGTCGGCGCACCCTCTGCGAGTCGCAGCTGGGTGCAGCACGCGTCACCCTCGACGGCCTTGCCGCAGCTCTGCGCGAACTGGAAGAGCAGCGCCTCTTCGCCCAGCAACGCCAGGAACCCCTGCGCGTCCGCCTCAACGAACTGGGGCTCAAGGAGCAGGAAGCCCGGCTCAATCTGGAGCGGGCCGAGGAAAGCCTGCAGGCCAACCATGCCAATGAAGCCGAACTGGCAGAGATGCTTGAAAAAGGTTTGCGCACCGCCACCCTGCAAGCTGAAATTGGCAGCCTGACGCAACGCATCGAAGCGCTGGGTGCGGTCAACCTGGCAGCACTGGCCGAGCTAGAATCCTCGCGCGAGCGCAAAAACTGGCTGGATGCCCAAGTGGCCGACCTGATGGCCGCCGTGGATACGCTCGAGAGCGCCATGCGCAAGATCGATCGCGAAACCCGCGAGCAGCTGAAAGAAACCTTTGACCGCGTCAACGCCAGCTTCAGTACCTTGTTCCCCGGTCTGTTCGGGGGCGGACACGCGCGCATCGAACTGACCGGCGAGGAAATTCTTGATGCCGGCGTGCAGATCATCGCGCAGCCACCCGGCAAGAAAACCACCTCTATCCATCTGCTCTCCGGTGGCGAGAAGGCATTGACGGCATTGTCGCTGGTGTTTTCCCTGTTCCAGCTCAATCCCGCACCCTTTTGCCTGCTGGACGAAGTGGATGCGCCGCTGGATGATGCCAATACGGAACGGTTTGTCCGGCTGGTGCAGAAAATGTCCGAACAAACCCAGTTTCTCTTCATTACGCACAACAAGATCGCCATGGAGATGGCCCACCAGTTGGTGGGCATCACCATGGCCGAGTCGGGTGTATCCCGCATGGTTGCGGTGGACATTGAAGAAGCCATGCGCCTGACGGATAGCGTCACGGCCTGATGAAGCCAGGGCGCAGGGATGCCAAAGAGAGGGGCCGATGAGTGATTTGCAAATAGGTTTGGCGGCGCTGGGTGCTTCGCTGATTGCGGGAATTTTTGTAATCAGCCGGATCCAGGAATACCGATACCGGCGCATGGCGGAAAAAGTTCTGCCCGACAGCGGCAAGGACGTGCTGCTGGAAGGCGAGTCCGCCGCACAACGCAGCGAACCGGTTTTTGAAGTGCCGCGCACCCCGGTGTCGGGACTTTCTGAAAGTGCCGCTGCTGATCCCGTGGTGGAATATGCGGTGACCCTGCGTGGCACGCATCCCGTCAGTGCAGCCGACCTGTGGCAGGGTCTCATCGCCAGCACCATCACCACGCGCAACGTGCGCTGGGCTGGCCTCGAGGCGGCCAGCGGGCGCTGGTTTGCCATCCACGGACCTTCCGAACACCGCTTTGACGCATTTGCCGCCATGCTGCAACTGTCCAGTCGCAGCGGTCCCGTCAACGAAACCCGGCTGACGCTCTTTTCGGACGAAATCCGTGCCCTGGCACAGTATCTGGGCATGAGCCACGAACCGGGCGACTTGCCGGCCGCCCTGGCGGCGGCGGAAGCGCTGGACCGGTTTTGTGCACGGGTGGACGTTCTGTTCGGGGTGAACGTGATGTTTCCTGAGGGCGGCGAGCCCAGCATGCAGCGTGTGCGCAGTGTTGCTGAAGCCGAAGGGTTGCAGTTGGGCGAGGATGGCGTGTTTCATGCCCGGGATTCTCAGCAGCGCGACCGCTTTACGCTGGCGCACCGTGATTCGACGCCCTTTCTGGACATCGACGGCGATACCACGCCAGTATCGGGCGTGACGTTTCTTCTGGATGTGCCGCGCGTGGGTGACGCCCTCGCGGCATTGCGCGACCTGTATGCCATGGCCGGGCGCATGGCGGGCACCCTCTACGGCCAGGTGGTGGACGACAACAATGCCGCCCTGGGTGCGCGTCAGCTGGCCGCCATCGAGAAACAGCTGGCTGGCATCCTGCAGCAAATGGAAGCGCAGGGCATTCCTGCGGGAAGCCCCCTGGCGCTACGCCTGTTTTCCCACTGACCATGTCCGATCTTGCTGCGCGCGCCCGGATGTTGCGCGAAGCGTTGGCCCGCTACAACCACCAGTATTACGTCCTGGATGCGCCCACCGTTCCCGATGCGCAATATGACGCCCTGTTTTGCGAGCTGCAGCAACTGGAGGCGGCGCATCCCGAGTTGCTGACGCCGGATTCGCCAACCCTGCGCGTGGGCGCTGCGCCGCGTGACGGTTTTCAGGAAGTGACGCACCGGGTGCCGATGTTGAGTCTCAACAATGGGTTTTCCGAGGCTGACATCCACAACTTCGATCGGCGCGTGCGCGAGGGTCTGGGGCTGGTTGAGGTGGATTACGCCTGTGAACCGAAGTTTGACGGACTCGCGGTCAGCCTGCTCTACCGCAATGGGGTCCTGGTGGAAGGCAGTACGCGCGGCGATGGTGAAACTGGTGAAGACGTCACGGCCAACCTGCGCACCATTCGCGCCATTCCGTTGCGGCTGCCGCTCGCAGACCCTCCGCCGGTTCTGGAAGTGCGGGGCGAGGTGTTGATGCTGAAACAGGATTTTGCCGCCCTCAACGCAGCCCAGGCGGCTTGTGGCGAGAAGGCCTTCGTCAACCCGCGCAATGCCGCAGCTGGCGCGCTGCGCCAGCTGGACCCCGCCCTCACTGCACACCGCCCCCTGTCGTTTTTCGCCTATGGCGTGGGTGAGGTCGAGGGCCTCGAACTGCCGCCCACGCACGCCTCGCTGATGGATCTGCTGGCCCGACTGCATTTTCCGGTGGCGCCCGAACGTGCGGTAGTGCGGGGTGTGGCAGGATTGCTGCAGTACTTCGAGCGCATCGGCCGGCAACGCGCCGCGCTGCGCTATGACATCGATGGCGTGGTGTACAAGGTGGACGCCTTCCGTCTTCAGCAAGCG
>JAJZHC010000074.1 GCA_021804705.1 Pseudomonadota bacterium | reverse complement strand
AGCCGTCCCTCGCTGACTTCGTGGCCGTCACTGCCATAGAAAATGGTGCCAGGGGGGCCGAACAAACCAAAGCGTGCCAGCAGGGCCTGGTCTTCCGAGGTGTTTTGAGTAACGTCCGCGCGCAGCAGTACGCCCTTTTCCAGCGTTGATTTCACTTCCTGGGTGGGGAAAACGTTCTTTTCCATCTCAACGCAAGAGACGCACCAATCGGCGTAAAAATCCAGGAGTACGGGGCGGCCCTCTGCAGCGGCCCTCCCCAGAGCCTGATCCAGCGCCTCCGTGGAGGTAACGCGTTCGAAGTGGGGGCCATTCGTGCTGATCCGTGATCCCAGAAGCGGCATCACCATCCAGAGGGCTACGCCCAGCAATAGCACGCCAAAGAAACGTTTGACCCAGACCATCCAGCGCCCGGCGCGGGGCAACAACGCCCCTGCTGAAGTCCCGATCACTAGCAGCGGCACGCCCATTCCCAGCGCCAGGATGAACAATGCCGCCCCTCCCAGGGCGATGTCATGGGTCTGTGCGATATAAAGCAGTCCGCCAGCCAGCGGAGCTGCCACACAAGGCCCCATCACGAGGGCCGAGAGGATGCCCATCAAACCGACACCCAGGTACTTTCCTCCGGGCAGCCGGTTGGACAGGTTGTTCAACCCGTTTTGCAGCACAGTTGGCAACTGCAACTGGTACACATCGAACATGGAAAGTGCCAGGATGACAAACAGAATGGCCGTGCCGATCTGAACAGGTGGTGTTTGCAGGGTGTTGGACAGCAGTGTGCCGGAGAGCCCGGCCAGAATCCCGGCCATGGCGTAGGTCAGCGCCATCCCCAGCACATAGGTGAGGGACAAGCCAAAGGCGCGGCTTTTGGTGATGTCATGTCCCTGGCCGGCGATAATGCCCGAGAGAATGGGAATCATGGGAAACACGCAGGGGGTCATGGCCAGCAATAGTCCAAAACCGAAAAAAGTGGCCAGCACGAGCAGTGGTCTGGCCCCTTTCAGGAAGCTCAGAAACTCGTTGGGATTGGCCGAGTTGATGTCGGGGGCGCTCTCTAGCAGGGTGTTTCCGGCAACTGGCTGGTAACGGCCGGTCAGCGAGGCCAGAACGAAATGTTGCGTGGTGGGCGGGTAGCAGATCCCTTGTTCGGCGCAGCCCTGGTAGGTCACGGCCAGTTCCCGTGGGGGGGCTGCGGGCAGACTCACGTCCACGGCGAAGGGGTGGTGATACACCCAGACGCGGCCAAAACTGGGGTCCTGTTTGCTCTCGGCTTGCGGAAAGGCGATTCGGCCTACTGAAGCTTCAGCGGCGTCGACGATCTTGATCCGGTCGCGATAGAGGTAATAGCCCGGGGCAGGCGTGAACGCCACGGCCAGATCCTGGGCGGCTGCAGTACTGATGCTGACCTTGAAAGCTTCTTCAGGCATCAGGAAGGTTTTGGGGGCATTGGACGTAGCCAGTGCTGCCGGCAGGGTGGGTTTATTAGTGAATGGCAATGCTTCTGCAGCGCCTGCAGAGGGCATGGCAGTGGCAAAGAGCAGGGCCCCCAACAGGGGGAGCGTGCACAATGCAGAGCGCAGGAGACGGAAGCGGGCAGAGTCCATCAATGTCTGGTTTTCCTGGGGTAACGGTCTTGAGTCGGACATTTTACTCCGACAACCGGCGCAGCGCCCAGTTCACATGTTCCCGCACCAGCGCCGAAGGATGGTCCTGGCGCTGGTGCAAAGCAGCGATGGCCTGGGACTGCGGCGGGCCATTGCCGAGGGCGACGGCAATATTGCGCAGCCAGCGCTCATGACCGATGCGGCGAATGGCAGAACCGGCCAACTGGTCATTGAACCGGGTTTCGTCCCAGGAAAACAGGGCAACCAGCTGGTCAGACTGGAGTACGCGACGCGGGGCAAAATCAGAAACCGGGGATTGTTGAGCAAAGCGGTTCCACGGGCAGACCAGTTGGCAGTCATCGCAACCGTAGATACGGTTGCCAATCAGCGGTCTTAAGGGTTCAGGAATGGCCCCCTTGAGCTCGATGGTCAGGTAGGAAATACAGCGCTGTGCGTCCAGTCGGTAAGGGCCCAGAATGGCTTGGGTTGGGCACACGTCGATGCAGGACTGACAGGTTCCGCAATGGTCCTCAACGGGAGCATCGACGGGCAGGGGCAGGTCGGTGTAAATTTCCCCCAGGAAGAAAAAAGATCCGCCATCCCGACGCAACAACAGGGTGTGTTTGCCGCGCCAGCCCAACCCGCCCTGATGGGCGATTTCCACCTCCAGTACGGGGGCGCTGTCTGTAAACACCCGGTAGTTGAAAGGCCCCCAGTGCTGCTCCAACCGGTGGGCCAGTTGCTGCAGACGGGAGCGCAGCACCTTATGGTAGTCCCGCCCCAGGGCATACCGCGAGATATAACCGCGGTCAGGGTCAGTCAGCGCCGTTTCGGCCTCGCTCAGGGGGGTGGTGAGATAGGGCATGCACACGCTGATGACGCGCAAGGTGCCCGGATGCAGCGCGGTCGGGTCCGCGCGCAAGGCGGCGTGTTGCCGCATGAAGTTCATTTCGCCATGATGCCCGGCGTCAAGCCACGCCTGTAGCCTGAGGGTGGCCTCGCGCAGATCGGGGCGCGTCACGCTCACGGCATCAAAGCCCAGATCCAGTGCGTTCTGGGTTAACAGTAATTTGAGTGCGTGGGGGCAAGGCAGGGCAGGCATCATGACGGTCCATGATACCCGAGCAGGTCAATGCTTGCGTTGACGCCTGGGGTATGGTTCGATACCGGGTTAATCCCCTCCCAATGCCGTACGAGGTCAGAAGTGAACGAGCCAGATGCAGCCCCCCCTTTGACGCTTGAATTCGGGCTTTCCGACCCCGCAGCTACGGAAAGTTGGGCAACGCGGTTTGCAGCCTGCCTCAAGCCTGGCATGCTCGTGCTTTTGAAGGGAGACCTTGGGGCGGGTAAAACCACCGTCGTGCGGGCCGTGTTGCGCGCTCTGGGGGTCGAAGGAAATATCAAGAGTCCCACCTATCCGGTGCTTGAAACCTATAATGTTTCGAGCTTATACTTGTATCACTTTGATTTTTATCGAATCAAAAGCCATTCTGAACTAGAGGATGCAGGCTTTCGTGAATGCTTCGGCGGAACGGGACTGTGTTTCGTGGAATGGCCGGAAAGGGCGGGGGACTGGCTCCCTGCGGAGGATGTCCTTATCGAATTGCGTGCGGAGGGGGAAGGGAGAAAGCTGACCGTCACTGCGGGCTCATTATTGGGACGACAATGCCTCGAGCGTATTTTCATTTCCTGACAGGGCTCCTGCTCCTCGCAGGAGTCGCAAGTGCCTTCTGGGCCCCTGCTGCGGTGGCAGGCACCCGCATCCATTCCGTCAGGCTCTGGCCCGCGGAAGCCTACACCCGGGTCACTTTCGAATCAAATACCGGCATTCGCAGCACCCTGTTTTCGGTGGAGCATCCCGACCGGTTGGTACTCGACCTCGAGGGAGTGGAACTGGGCGCTCCCCTTGAAACCATGGCACGCAACCTCAAAGCGGACGACCCCTACATCAAGGGGATTCGCGTGGGCCGTTTCAAACCGGGCGTTCTGCGCGTGGTATTCGACCTCAAGACTCGGGTCAAGGCCAGCACTTCCCTGCTTGATCCGGTTGCAGCATACGGTTATCGGCTGGTCCTTGATATCTATCCTGAAACGCCTGCGGACCCCCTGATGGCGCTGTTGGAAAGTCATCAAGCTGCCGGCGCCGCCCCGCAAGGGGCTGGGACGCCGCAGGCTGTTGAGCCTGCGCCACCTCCTACTTCTCCTGCAGCTTCCGCTGAAGGTACCGGGATAGCCCCAGCACTGGAGGCGCCGGTTGCGGCGGCGGCTGCCACGATGCCGGCGTCAGGCGTGCCGGAGCCGCCCCTGAACGTTGCATCCTCATCTGCGAAGCCCAGAAACCTGCAACAGCGCATCATCATTGCTGTGGATGCGGGTCACGGCGGAGAGGATCCCGGGGCACATGGCCGCGGCGGGACCTTTGAGAAAAGGGTGACGCTTTCCATCGCGCGACGTCTCAAGGCCAAAATCGATGCGCAACCCAACCTGCGCGCCGTCTTGATTCGCGACGGCGACTACTTCATTCCGCTCCAGGGTCGCACGGCCAGGGCTCGGCAACTGCATGCCGACCTGTTCGTGTCGATCCACGCTGATGCCTTCATCAACAGCGATGCGCGCGGCTCTTCCGTGTTTGCCCTGTCCGAAAAAGGGGCTACCTCGGTCGCGGCGCGCTGGCTGGCCAAGCGGGAAAATGATGCCGATCTCATCGGCGGGGTCAATATCAATGCGCACGAAACTTATCTGGCCCAAACCCTTTTTGATCTGTCCCAAACGGCTACCATCAACGACAGCCTCAAAATTGCCCGGGCGGTATTGGGCGAGTTGGGCCATGTTAACGCACTGCACAAGGGCGAAGTGGAACAGGCGGGATTTGCCGTACTGAAGTCTCCCGACATTCCTTCCATCCTGGTGGAGACTGCATTCATCACCAACCCCGACGAGGAACGACTTCTGAACGATACTCAATACCAGGACCGCTTGGCCGAGGCAATCTTGACTGGCCTGCAGCACTATCTGGCAGCCAACCCACCCCTGAACAAATCCCATACCGTACGATCTGACCTGAATGGCAGTCGTCTTGCTGTGTCTCCATGAGGCGTATAGAACGGCTGGACGATGTCCTGATTGCCCAGATTGCTGCAGGTGAAGTCGTTGAAAGGCCCGCATCAGCGTTGAAGGAGCTGGTGGAAAACGCACTTGATGCTGAGGCCAGCGACATTGCCGTGACGCTGGAAGAAGGAGGCGTCAAGCGCATCCGGGTGGATGACAACGGATTGGGTATGATGGCCGAGGACCTGCCGCTGGCCCTGGCGGCGCACGCTACGAGCAAGATCCGTACCTTGAACGATCTTGAAACGGTGTCGAGCCTTGGTTTCCGTGGTGAAGCGCTGGCCAGCATGGCCGCCATTGCAGAAGTCACCATCATTAGCAGAACGGCGGCATCCCCCCGGGCGTTCAGCATTCGCAGTCAGGGGGGAAGGGCAGAAGGCGTCAGTCCTGCGGCGCGCGACCCTGGCACCACCATCGTGGTGGCCGATCTGTTTTCAGAGACGCCAGCACGCCGCAAATTTCTAAAATCGGAAGCTACCGAGTTTGCCCATTGCGATGATCTGCTGCATCGCCTGGCGTTAGCCAATTCGCAGGTGACCTTTCGACTCACCCATCATGGCCGCGTTCAGCGTCATTGGCCCGCTTCCAGTCTGGAATTGCGCGTGCGTTCCGTGTTGGGCGAGGAATTCATCGGTGCCGCCCTGTCCGTGGCTGAACAGGTTGCAGGCCTCAGCCTGCAGGGTTGGGTGGCACGACCTACATACTCCAGGGCATCGCGTGATACGCAATATCTTTTCGTGAACGGTCGCTTCGTGCGCGACAAGCTGGTGGCTCATGCCATTCGCCAGGCCTACCAGGATGTGCTGCATCACCAGCGGCACCCAGCCTATGTCCTTTTTCTCGATATGGCCCCTGCCGCGGTCGATGTGAATGTGCACCCCGCCAAAACCGAGGTTCGTTTTCGGGAGTCGCAAGCGGTGCATCGTTTTGTATTTCAAAGCGTCAGCAAGGCGCTGGCAGGTACGGCCCCGGGACGCGAAGAAGCGTTTTCCCGGGGGCAACCCTACTATGCACCCGGTACTGGCGTTCGCGCGGAAACACCGGTACAGCAAAACCTGGCTATCCGTGAGCCCGATGCTTTCCATGCGGCCCTGTTTGGGCCGCTCTCCCGGCTCATGGAACCGGCTGTGGAAAGTGCCACCCCGAACACGTCTCTTGAGGGCGAAACACCGCCTCTGGGGTATGCCCTGGCTCAATTGCAGGGCATCTACATTCTGGCGCAAAACCGCCTGGGTCTGGTCGTCGTGGATATGCACGCGGCCCACGAGCGTATACTCTACGAGCGTCTGAAGGAGGCTCTCAGCCGCCAGGAGCTCTTGTCCCAGCCGTTGCTCATTCCCTTGAGCCTCAACGTGGAGCGCGGTGATGTGGCTGCAGTAGAAACCCACGCTGAAGCGCTGGTGGGGTTTGGCTTCGAACTGGCTGTGCTGGGGCCGGAAACGCTGGCCATTCGCGCGCTGCCGGCTTTACTCGCAAAGGAAGGCGCCGAGGCCTTGACGCGCAGTATCCTGTCCGAACTGCGGCATTACGGTACATCCCGCTTACTGATCGAAAAGCAGGATGCGTTGCTGGCCACCATGGCCTGTCACGGGGCCGTAAGGGCCAACCGGCTGTTGAGCCTGGCGGAAATGAATGCGCTCCTGCGCGACATGGAACGCATCGATCGTTCGGATCAATGCAACCACGGCCGCCCCACCTGGCGTCAAATCACGCTTGCCGAACTGGACCGCCTGTTCATGCGTGGACAGTAGCCATAGCAAGATGGCCAGCACGCGCGCTAGCGCCATTTTCCTGATGGGCCCCACGGCCAGCGGCAAGAGCGCCATTGCGCTTGAACTGGCGGCGCGTTTTCCCCTGGAAATCATCAATGTAGACTCGGCCAGTGTCTATCGGGGAATGAATATTGGTACAGCCAAGCCAGACGCTGAAACATTAAGGCGCGTACCGCACCACCTGCTCGATTGTATTGAACCCACCGAAGCCTACTCTGCAGCGCGTTTTCGTGACGAGGCTCTACAGGTGATGCACGGGATAACCCGACGCGGCAGGGTCCCCCTCCTGGTGGGGGGTACCATGCTGTATTTCAAGGCACTGCAACAGGGGCTGGATGAATTGCCCACCGCTGACCCTGCAGTACGCGCCGAGCTCGATCAGGAAGCTCAGGAACGGGGTTGGCCGGCGATGCATGCAGCCCTCTCCCGGGTGGACCCGGTGACGGCTGCCCGGTTGCAGCCGGGAGATTCCCAAAGGATTCAGCGCGCCCTGGAGGTGTACCGGGTTACCGGGACTCCACTTTCCCAATATCATGGTTCTG
>JAJZHC010000073.1 GCA_021804705.1 Pseudomonadota bacterium | reverse complement strand
CCCCCCTGCGTGCGCGTGTCAGCTGGTGCGATGCCTGGCCCGAAACATTGGTGGGGGTGCTGGTTGCCAATGAAGTGCTCGATGCGCTGCCGGTGCATCGGGTGAGATGGCGCGGGGAAAGCTGGGTGGCAATGGGAGTGGCCCTGGCGGGCGAGGATTGGGTCTGGCAGGAACGCCCGTTGACTGATGCCCGACTTCTGGCCATGCTGCCCCCCACGGCAGGGTTGCCCGTGCCCTACGACACGGAAATCTGTCCGGATGCCGCAGCGTTGATGGCCAACCTTGCGCGCACCCTGCGGGCGGGCCGGGCATATTTCATCGATTATGGTTTTCCGGCACGCGAGTACTACCACCCGCAACGCCATGAAGGGACGTTGATGTGCCACATCCGTCACCACGCGCATGGCGACCCCTTTGCCTACCCCGGGTTGCAGGACATCACGGCCCATGTGGACTTTACTGCCGTGGCACGCGCGGCCCTGAAGCACGGCCTCGCCCTCGAGGACTACGGCACCATGGCCCGCTGGCTCATCGATGCGGGCCTGCTGGAAGTGCTGGGCGCCATTCCCGTGACCGATGAAGCCCGTTATCTGCCTGCGGTCAGTGCCGTGCAGAAGCTGCTCAGTCCGGCAGAAATGGGGGAGCTGTTCAAGGTGCTGGTGCTGGGGAAGGGGCAGGGCTCGCCTGCCGCATGTGCCCTGTTGGGGCTGCCCTGAGGGGGCTTAACGGATTGCTGCGGCCACGGCCGCAAGGCGGGCCTGCCGGATGCGCTGCGGGATACGCTCTGGTGTCGCACGCGCTTCCTGCGCCAGTGCGCCTGCCGGTACTGAGAGGGCGGCCTGCAGGGCGCGGTTGAGGCGTTCCCACAGTGCCGGTTCATCCCCCTGCTCATGACAACAGGCATGGGCCGCCAGCATGGCCTCGAAGCGTTGCGGGCGGCGCAGGGCGTCAGTCTGTTCGATGAGATGCAGGAGGGATTCGGCGGATGCCGTGGCGCTGTTGCTGATGGCCTCGCGATGTTCGCTGGTCATCCGTGCAAGATCGCGAATTTCCGAAGGAACCCGCAAACGCTCGCCCAGCTGTTGCAATTGCTGGCGTCCGCCCTGCGCTGCCTGCTGCAACAGGGTCGCCGCCCAGGCAGCAAAACGGACAGGCAGGCCGTGACCGCGATACGCGGCGAGGTCCACGCTCGCCAGGGCGGCTGTCCCGTGCGCAGACCAGAAGGGCATGACCTCCGGCAGGATGCGGGGCAGGGCATGGCATTGCTCCAGCACCCGAAACAGTTCGGAGGGCGTGGATTCCGAGAGTCCGCGGGCCAGTTCCTGCCAGACCCGTTCGGGCACCAGGGCATCCGCTTCGCCCTGCGCCACCATGGACTGCATCAGCGCCCGGGTGTCGTCGGCTACGGCAAAATGGAATGATTGCTTGAAGCGCGCGGCAAAACGGGCCACGCGCAGCATGCGTACCGGGTCTTCGGCAAAGGCGGGGCTGACATGACGCAGGCGGCGCTGGCGCAGGTCTTCCATGCCCCCGAAGGGGTCCACCAGTGCGCCATGGGCATCGCGCGCCATGGCATTGATGGTCAGGTCGCGCCGTTCCAGATCCTGCTCCAGCGTCACCTCAGGACTGGCATGAATGGTAAAGCCCCGATAGCCCGGCCCGGTTTTGCGCTCGGTGCGCGCCAGTGCGTACTCTTCGTGCGTCCTGGGGTGCAGGAACACCGGAAAGTCGCGTCCCACGGGCTTGAAGCCCTGCGCCACCATGTCTTCGGGCGTGGCTCCCACCACCACCCAGTCGCGATCCGTGACCGGAAGTCCCAACAGCTCATCGCGTACCGCGCCGCCCACGGCGTAGATCTTCATGGCTGGGAGGCGGGGTCGGGTTCGGAGCTGCGCATGGGGGTCATGCCCTGGATGGTGCCCATGCGCTGATGCAGGGTGAGCGTGGGCTGGCCCAGCAGAAATGCATAGAGGGTGGTGTTGAACATGACGTGCTGGACGTAACCGCGGGTTTCGCTGAGCGGAATGGTTTCGATGAAGATGGCGGCGTCCTGGGGTTTGCCGGATACCCAGCGGAGAACCCGGTTGGGGCCGGCGTTGTAAGCCGCCGTGGCCAGGATGGGATTGCCCAGCTGGTTGAGCAGGTGACGCAGGTAATGGGTGCCCAGTTGCAGGTTGACGTCCACCTGGGTGGTCATGGCGGCGCGGAACTTTTTGAGCGGCACGCGCTGCGCCACCCAGCGCGCCGTGGCGGGCATCAGCTGCATCAATCCCATGGCCCCGGTACGCGAGCGGGCTTCAGGAAAAAAATGGCTTTCCTGGCGCACCAGCCCGTAAATCCACGCAGGGTCCAGCTGGTAGTGTTCTGCCTGTTGGCGCAGCTGGGGTTCGAAGGGCATGGGATAGCGCAGCGTGAAGTCCTGCTGGTCACCGGCGCGTTCAATGCTGTAGATGGCGCGATCCACCCACTGCTCGCGCTGTGCCAGGGCCGCGGCTGCAAGGTGCTGGCGCGGGGTGAGCGTGCGGTTGGCCGCCGTCCACTCGTACTGCGATTCCGGGTTGAGCGCCAGGCGGTGCAAGCGCAGCGCCCGCTCGAATCGCCCCTGCAATGCAGCGATTTCATCCGCAGCCAGCGGTTCGGGTGATGCGGGTGGGGTAAAGCGTGCGCCCAGATCTTCGAGGGCCATCAGACCGTAATAATGGGATTCCTGGGAGAGTGGGGTGAGCAGGGCCCGGGCCTCGGCGGCGCGGCCCAGGGCACTGAGGGCGTGGGCTTTCCAGTAGCGCCATACCGCCCGGGAGGATTCGTTGCTGCCCATGCTGTTGATGGTGGCCAGCAGTTCTTCCCAGTTTTCCTGGAGCAACGCCGCGCGCGCGCGCGCGGCACGCAGCGTGTCATCCATCAGCGACTCGGGCGCATTGTGAAACCACAGCAGGGCATTGGGGTGATGCAGCATCGTGCTCTGCCAGGCAATCTGCAACCAGCCGTGGGCCTGGTCGCGGGCCGGAAACGAGGCTGCCATGGTGCTCCACGTATCGGCGGCCTGTTGGGGGTGGCGGGCCGCCAGCTGGCTCAGGGCAAACAGGATCAGTTCGCGCCGGGGCGTGCTGTCGTCATGGGGGTTCCAGCCTTCCAGCACCTGGGCAGGGCGGGTGTAGGCCAGCGTCAGGTCGTCTTCACCCAGGCCCTGGAACGGCGGAAGGAAACTGTTGATGTAGCGTGCCAGCGGCAGATTGCTGCTGCTTAACGCCTGGCGCAGCGCCGCCCAGATGTCCTCGCGTGAAATGACGTTCTGCAGGGCCAACTGGCGAAAAACGGGGTCGCAACTGTCGGGCAGGGTTTTGCGGCCAAACCATAGGGTGCGCCCTTCGCGCATGGCCGCCTGGTCCTGTTTGCGCAGGCGCAGTTGCAACTGGTCGCAGGCCACTTCGGGGTCTTCCAGTGCCACCGGGGTGACCTGGGCTGCAAAGGTGTCCCAGTCCTGTGCGCGGCCCAGGGCCTTGAGCCAGCTGATGCGCAGGGGGTCTCCCAGGGGGCTGGCGGGATGGCGGTCAAAGAAGGCCAGCACGTCGCCGGCAGGAACCGGGGTGGGCTGGCTCAGGCGTGCATCGAGCAGCCAGTAGAGCGCATAATCGGCCAGTGGGTCTTTGGACAGTTGTTTGTTGTACTTTTCCAGCGCCACGACGTTGCGCATCTGCCAGGCATCGTGAGCTGCCAGCAGGATGTCGTCAGGGGATTGGGCTTCTGCACCAGAGAAGGCCAGCAGCAGGGTCGCCGCGATGAGCGCACGGGCAAGCGCTAGAAAGTGCAACGAGTCGTCTCCGCATCAAGGAAGGGGTGAGGCGATTATAGGTCCAAAAAGGCAATCGGCGTATCATCCTCGTTTTGTACCTGATGAGGTTGCCCCCTTTCTTCATGGAGACAGACACCATGGCGTTTTCCAACCCCACCGTCCCCCGCAGGCTGCTGCACCGACGCAACATTTCCGTCGAGGGCTATCAGCGCGAGGACGGCCTTTTCGACATCGAAGGACACCTGGTGGACGTCAAGGGCTACGAGTTCCATGTGTCGGGCGGCAGCAAGCCTGCGGGAGAGCCGATTCACGACATGTGGCTGCGCATCACCATCGATGACAGCATGGTGATTCGCGAAGCGGAGGCCCGCACGGTGGCGCGCCCCTACCCCGGAACCTGCGAAAGCATTACGCCCCACTATCGCCATCTCGAGGGGCTGCGCATTGCCCCAGGTTTCACCAAGGCGGTCAAGGAACGCTTCGCCGGGGTGCGCGGCTGCACCCACCTCACCGAAATGATCGGGACACTGGCCACCGTGGCCTTTCAGACCCGCTACGGCTCGGCCGAGTCGGGCAGCGATCAGAAACCCCCGCACCTGGATGGCTGCCACGCGCTCGATACCCACGGGCCCGTGGTAGCCAAATTCTATCCCAAATGGTTTTCTCAAAAATCATAATGTTCTCTTGATGAATTTTGGGTAGAATCGGGGCTCCATTCCATGGGCTATCGGCTATCTGTAATTGGCTATGGATACCATTCACATGGATACCATCAACATTGATTAAAAGGCCAAGCAATGAAGATCCATGAGTATCAAGCAAAGGAGATTCTGCGGAAGTTCGGTGTCACCACGCCGCGCGGCATTCCGTGTTTCTCTGTGGAGGAGGCGGTGGCGGCAGGAAAGACCCTGGGAGGTCATGTCGCCGTGGTTAAGGCACAGATTCATGCCGGTGGACGGGGTAAGGGCGGCGGCGTGAAAGTCGCCAAATCTCCCGCCGAGCTCGAGACCTATGCAAAACAGATTTTCGGGATGCAACTGGTCACGCACCAGACGGGGCCTGCAGGGCAGAAAGTTCGCCGACTCCTGATTGAGGAGGGTGCCGACATCAAGAAGGAACTCTACGTGGGCATGGTGGTGGACCGCGGTACCCAGCGCGTCGCCCTGATGGCCAGTTCGGAAGGTGGCATGGACATTGAAGAAGTGGCCGCCCACACCCCGGAAAAGATTCACACGATTTTCATCGACCCCACCAAGGGTCTGCTGGATGCCGAGGCGGATGATGTGGCGCTGAAGATTGGCGTGCCGCAGGCGCTGGTTCCCCAGGCGCGCACCTTGTTGCAGGGTCTGTATCGCGCCTTTGACGAAACCGATGCCAGCCTCGCCGAAATCAATCCCATGGTCGTAACGGGGGATGGGCGCGTGGTAGCCCTGGACGCCAAGATGAACTTCGATTCGAACGCGCTCTACCGCCATCCTGAAATCACGGCGTTGCGCGATCTGGACGAAGAAGACCCCAACGAGATCGAGGCTTCCAAGTACGACCTGTCCTACATCTCGCTTGATGGCAACATCGGCTGCCTCGTCAACGGCGCCGGCCTGGCCATGGCCACCATGGACATCGTCAAGCTCTACGGCGGCAGCCCCGCCAACTTCCTCGATGTGGGCGGTGGTGCCACCACCGAGAAAGTGACGGAAGCGTTCAAGCTGATGCTCAAAAACCCCGGTCTCAAGGCCATTCTGGTGAACATCTTCGGCGGCATCATGAAGTGTGACGTGATTGCGGCGGGTGTGGTTGCGGCGGCTCACGAAGTCAAGCTGGCAGTGCCCCTGGTGGTTCGTCTGGAAGGAACCAACGTGGAGCTGGGCAAAAAAATTCTGGCGGAGTCGGGGCTTCCCATCATCTCCGCCGTCAACATGGCTGACGCCGCCGCCAAGGTGGTGGAAGCGGCGCGGGGGTGATATGTCAATTCTGATCAACAAAAATACCAAGGTCATCACCCAGGGCATTACGGGCAAGACCGGCATGTTCCACACCAAGATGTGCAAGGAATATGCATTCGGAGCGCAATGTTTCGTGGCGGGCGTCACGCCCAAGAAGGGCGGCCAGAACTACGAAGGCATCCCCATTTATGACAGCGTCAAGGAGGCCCGTGCACAGACTGGCGCCACGGTGTCGGTCATCTACGTGCCGCCACCCTTTGCCGCAGCTGCCATCGATGAGGCCGTCGAAGCAGGCATCGATCTTGTCATCTGCATCACTGAAGGCATTCCGGTGCGTGACATGATCCGCACGCGTTACAAGATGCAGGGCAGCAAGACGCAATTGATCGGGCCCAACTGTCCGGGTCTCATTACCCCGGACGAAATCAAGATCGGCATCATGCCTGGGCACATCCACAAAAAGGGCCCCATTGGCGTGGTTTCCCGTTCCGGCACCCTGACCTACGAAGCCGTAGGCCAGTTGCGTGAACTGGGTCTTGGTCAGTCCAGCTGCGTCGGTATTGGCGGCGATCCCGTCAACGGCATGAAACACATTGACGTCATGCGCCTGTTCAACGACGATCCCGAAACCGAAGCAGTCATCATGGTGGGCGAGATCGGCGGGGGTGATGAAGAAATTTGCGCCCGCTGGATCAAGGACAACATGAAGAAACCGGTCATCGGCTTCATCGCCGGGGTTACTGCCCCTCCTGGAAAACGCATGGGCCACGCAGGCGCCATCATTTCCGGCGGCAAGGGCACGGCTCAGGAAAAGCTGGCGGTCATGGAAGAATGCGGCATCAAGGTCACCAGGAATCCGGCCGAGATGGGCAAGACGCTCAAGTCCGTACTGTAAAACGGGGGGGCGTTTGTGCCCCCTGTTGATCAAAAAGCGCCCTGCGGGGCGCTTTTTTTCAGGGTTTTCGGGGGCACTTTTCCCGCAGGCAGTCGGCGTAAAGTTGCAGCGAATGGTCGTGGATGGAAAACCCGCGTTCTTTCGCCACCTTGGCCTGACGCCTTTCGATTTCAGCATCGTAGAACTCTTCCACGTGGCCGCACTGGAGGCACACCAGATGATCGTGGTGTTCGCCGTGATTGAGCTCGAAAACCGCCTTGCCGCTTTCAAAATGGTGGCGCACCAAGAGGCCCGCCTGTTCAAACTGGGTCAGAACCCGATACACCGTGGCCAGACCGATCTCCATGCCTTCCTGCTGCAGGCGCCGGTATACCTCTTCAGCGCTCATGTGCCGGGT
>JAJZHC010000004.1 GCA_021804705.1 Pseudomonadota bacterium | reverse complement strand
TTTCTGGTTTGTCGGGCAAGATGTCCCAACCCTACCCCCAAGGCCAGAAGCAGCGCGGTGGCCGCAAGAAAGCCCGCCGCATAGGCGCCGGGGGAGGCCAGTGCCGGAATCTCCGCGCCATGGGCCAGCCCGTGGAACAGCGCAAAGGTTGCGGCCATGGCCACCTTGGCTGCGAGGGGCAGGCGTGTAGCCAGGGTGGCCATCAGCACCGAAACCACCACCGTAGCCGTCACGGCAGACTCCAGATGGGGCGGCACCAATCCATCAAAACCCAGGAGGGCCCCACCCATCATGCCGCCCAGAAAGGCCGCCGGCACATGCCAGCGCCCCCAACCGTTGTTCCGCGCGGCCCAGATGCCCACGGCCAGCATCCCCAGCACATGGTCCAGCCCGCTGAAGGGATGCGAGAGCCCGCCCAGAAGCCCGGCTTCGCCGTGACCCGGATGGGCCCACACAAGACTGGGCAACAGCAGGGCCCCCGCCAGGAAAATTACGTTTACCTTTTTCATAATGCCCCCATGACATGACCCAAAAACCCGTAAATCTCCCGATCACCGGCCATTTCCACCAGGTCGACGGTGCGTGTCTGACCCGGCTCGAAACGCACCGCCGTGCCTGCCGCAATGTCGAGGCGCATGCCGCGCGCCGCATCGCGCGCAAACACCAGGGCGGCGTTGGTCTCGAAAAAGTGATAATGAGAACCCACCTGGATGGGCCGATCGCCGCTATTGGCAATCTCAAGCCTCACCGTCCGGCGCCCCACATTGAGTTCGATTTCTCCTGGTTCAGTGATCATTTCGCCTGGAATCATCGGGAGCCTCACACAATGGGATGGTGAACGGTGACAAGCTTGGTGCCGTCGGGAAACGTGGCCTCCACCTGAATGTCCGGGATCATCTCGGCCACGCCTTCCATCACTTCCTCGCGACTCAGCAGGGTACTGCCATAACTCATCAGCTGGGCCACGGTCATGCCATCCCGCGCCCCTTCCAGCACCGCTGCACTGATCAGCGCCACGGCCTCGGGGTAGTTCAGTTTCAAGCCGCGCGCGCGACGACGCTCGGCAAGCAGTCCCGCCGTGAAGATGAGCAACTTGTCTTTCTCTCTGGGCGTCAGTTCCATGATTTCTCCATCAAGTACTCCAGATCCGCGGTAACACCCCTTCGCGCTTCAACAGGGCCGGCCTCAAGTGGCGCCACAAGTTGACGCACCAATTCCGTGCGCTTTCGGCGGAATGGCCCAAATAACGGGCCACCAGCATCTCGGGAAAACGCGTCACCCCAAAGCGGGCCCCTTCTTCCTGAGGGCGAACGGCACGACAGGCCGTGAGACAGGCACTGTCCATGCCGACATGCACGGCATGGAAGGTTGCGCTGACGCTAAAGCCGGCCCATCCCGCCGGTGATTGCAGCAACCGTCCGCCACCCTCCAGCTCGCCGCGTTCCATCCAGAGGGGCCGTCCCTCGCGCTCGATGTAGGTCGCGAGGTTCAAGACCCCGGCTTCAAAACGCTCTCCCGATGCGCGACGCCCCAGACAGGTGATCTCCCAACCCAGAAAACAGGCATCCGCAGCCAGGGCCACGCGGGTTTCCATTCGGGCTCGCGCCCCGTTGAACACGATGGCCTCCTGGGGAAACCATTCCAGAATCCCGCCCGGCGCAACCGCCAGCTGGACCCGTTGCGTGGCAAGCATCCCGGGGCTGCGGTACCACTTGCTGGCCCCGGGCGTTGTGATGAGGGCGTGCGCCCCCTGCCCTACGGCAAGCTCCATCTCCAGAACATCTCCCCCGGCAATGCCGCCGGGCGGATGGAGCAATATGCCGTGACAGACCTCCGCGCCCTCGGGATACAAGGGCTTCTGAATCCGCAAGGGGCCCCAATGCTCGCGCCTTGATAACACCGTCGTGCCGCCCCGATTTTCGAAAGCCAGGGCGAGACGGGCTTGCCAACCACTCGCAGGAACATCACGAGCAAGAGTTATGCCAGATACATCAAGTGGTTTTGAGATGGGGGATGCCGTCAATGGGACACTCCTCAGTTCCCACCATGGGGCGTGTCAAGGCTTCCACGCGCTTGCGGGTCGCTTCGGGATCGTTCACCCATTGGGTGTAGAAGTCGTATGGGCAAGGTGCTACGCCTTGATGACCTTCACCTGAGTTGATGAGCCCCGTATAGCCCCGGTGCAGGAGCTTGAACAGGTGGTTTTCAGATTGTCCGTTGCGACGAAAATCCCGGATCAGGCTTGTGGACAAGGCGGCATACTGAATGCCCATTTCTTCCTCGCCACATTCTCCGAGGGTTCTGCCATCAAACCCGATGAGCGCCGAATGTCCGAAATAGGAATATACGCCGTCAAATCCAGCCGCATTGGCCACCGCCACATAGGTGTTATTGGCAAAGGCCATGGCCTTGGAGATCAGGACCTGCTGCTCCTTGGCAGGATACATGTAGCCCTGGCAGCGCACAATCAATTCGGCACCTTTCATGGCGCAGTCGCGCCAGATCTCAGGATAATTGCCGTCGTCACAAATGATAAGACTGATCTTGAGCCCCTTGGGACCCTCAGACACGTAAGTGGTGTTACCCGGGTACCAGCCCTCGATGGGCACCCAGGGCATGATCTTGCGGTACTTCTGGACGATCTCTCCCTGATCGTTCATGAGGATCAAGGTGTTGTAGGGCGCCTTGTGGGGATGCATTTCATGACGTTCGCCCGTGAGGGAAAACACCCCCCAGACCCGGGCCTTGCGACAGGCTGCAGCAAAGATCTCGGTTTCCTCGCCGGGCACCGTGGCCGCCGTGTCGTACATCTCCTGACTGTCGTACATGATCCCGTGGGTGCTGTATTCCGGAAAGATCACGAGATCAAGGCCGGGCAGCCCCAGCTTCATGCCTTCCACCATTCTGGCAATGGCCCGCGCATTGTCGAGTACCTCGGCCTTGGTATGCAGCCGGGGCATTTTGTAATTGACCACCGCCACGCCGACGGTGTCCTTGCTACTGGAAATATCTCCGTGAATCATGTTTTCCTCTCAGTGACTGATCATCCAGGGCCGCTTGTTGGCAAAGGAGCGCGGCCCGCTGGATGCAACCGGTTTTCGTGCACCGCAGCCACAACCCGCATGGTGGCGGTGATTCGATGACAATCTGGGTTCATGCCGGGCGCGTTCGTTGGTGGCCATGGCCAGACGCACCTCGCCTGCCATGTCCGCCAGTGCCGGGGCGCTGACCAGCACGCGCCCTGCCGGTGCGCTGCAAACCGGGCAGGACAGCGGTTGATCGCGCTCGGCAATGGCCCGCCGGGCTTCAAAGTCGCCGCAATCGGGACAGTGATAGTCGTAGGTGGGCATGGCTACACCACATCCCGGGAAATGGGCATGTCCACACCCGTCGTGACGCACTTTGTCGGGCCCGCGGCATTGGGACGAATATCGAAATCAAAAATCTGCGTGGGCACCCACAAGGTGGCGCAGGAATTGGGGATATCCACCACGCCGCTGATGTGGCCCTGCACCGGTGCTGTCCCCAGGATGGAATAGGCCTGGGCCGGGCTGTAGCCAAATTTGGTCAGGTATTCGATGGCGTTGAGGCAGGCCTGCCGGTAGGCCACATTCACGTCCAGGTAATACTGCTTGCCCGACTCGTCCACGGAAATGCCTTCGAAGATGAGGTAGTCGTTGTAATGGGGCGTGATGGGACTGGGCTTGAAGATGGGATTCTTGATGCCGTATTTGGCCATGCCGCCCTTGATCAGATCCACTTTCATGTGGACCCAGCCGGCCATTTCGATGGCACCGCAGAAAGTGATCTCGCCATCGCCCTGGCTGAAATGCAGGTCACCCACGGACAGTCCGGCACCATCCACATAGACCGGGAAGTATATCTTTGAACCCCGGGAGAGATCCTTGATGTCACAGTTGCCGCCGTGCTCGCGGGGCGGCACCGTGCGCGCGCCCGTGGCTGCGGCAGCCGCTTTGGCAGCACCCGTGAGCTTGCCCATGTGGGCCGTGGAGGGAAAGGGTGGATTGGCCAGGGGTGGTACCCGGTCCGGATCTGTAGCGATCAAACCGGTTTCGCGCTCGTTCCATTTCGACAACAAGGCGGGGTCGGGCAGACAGCCGATCAGGCCGGGGTGGATGAGGCCCGCATAGTTCACACCAGGCACATGGCGGCTTTTGGTGAACATGCCCTGAATGTCCCAGATGGATTTCTGGGCCAGGGGAAAATGATCCGTGAGAAACCCGCCTCCGTTCTTTTTGGAAAAGAACCCGTTGAAGCCCCACAGGCTGTCCGGCTTGGCGCCAATGTCCAACAGGTCCACCACCAGCAAATCGCCCGGCTCGGCCCCGCGAACGCCCACCGGCCCCGAGAGAAAGTGCACGATGGACAGGTCGATGTCGCGAACATCATCGGCGCTGTCGTCATTCTTGATGAAGCCCCCGGTCCAGTCATAGGTTTCGAGGATGAAATCGTCACCGGGCTTGACCCAGCAGGCCATGGGAATATCCGGGTGCCAGCGGTTATGCACCATTTCGTTCTGATAGGGGGACTGCTTCAGATCAACTTTGATGAGTGTTTCAGCCATGGTGCGCTCCTTGAAAAATAGGGTTGTGACTAGATGGACAGATACTGGTTGATGGTTTTTTCATTCACGTTGGCACGCACGTCCTCGTAGAGCAGGCGCCCCTTGTCAATGACAAAAAAACGGTCGGCAATGTCCATGGTGAAGCTCAGGACCTGTTCCGAGACCACGATGGTCAGGTCCCGAAGACTGCGGATTTCCTTCAGGGACTTGGCAATGTCCTTGATGATGGAGGGCTGGATGCCTTCCGTGGGTTCATCCAGCAGCAACACCTTGGGGTTGGTGGCCAGTGCGCGCGCGATGGCGAGTTGCTGCTGCTGCCCGCCGGACAGGTTGCCGCCCTTGCGCGCGCGCATGTCAAAGAGCACGGGAAAGAGGGCGTACAACTCTTCCGGCACGATGCCGCGGGCGCTGGCCGGCAACCCGGTCTGAATGTTCTCCAGCACCGTCATGTTGGAAAAGATCATGCGCCCCTGGGGCACATAGGCGAGGCCGCGCTCGACGCGCTGGTAGGTTTCCAGGTTGTCGAGCTGGACGCCATCCACGGCAATCCTGCCGCCCATGGAAGGGATGATGCCCATCAGGGTTTTGAACAGCGTGGTTTTGCCCATGCCGTTACGCCCCATGATGGCGACAATTTCCTTTTTCTCGATGCCCAGGTTGAGCTTGTGAATCACCTTGCTCTGCCCGTAGCCTGAATCCAGTTCTGACACGCTAAACAGATGGTTTGACATACATCCTCTCAGTGGCCCAGGTAGACTTCGATGACTTTCGGGTTGTTCTGCACTGATTCCATGTTGCCTTCGGCCAGCAGCTTGCCCTGGTGCAATACGGTGACCTTATGGGCGATGCGCTTGACGAATTCCATGTCGTGCTCGATCACGATGACGGAACGGCCCTGGCAGATCTTGTTCAGCAAGTCGGCGGTTTTTTCGCGCTCGGAGACACTCATCCCTGCCACCGGCTCATCCAGCATCAGAAGTTCGGGATCCTGGATGAGCAGCATGCCGATCTCGAGCCACTGTTTCTGGCCATGGCTCAAGAGCCCCGACTGGGTATTGAGAAATTCGGTGAGGAAAATGGTCTCTGCCACCTCCAGAATGCGCTGGGTCACCTGCTCGGTTCGTTTGAACGTGAGCGAGCCGAACACGCCGCGCCCTTCCGGGTAGGAAATTTCCAGATTCTCCAGAACGGTCAGGTTTTCGTAGATGGAAGGGGTCTGGAATTTCCGCCCGACACCCAACTGGACAATCTTGTGTTCCGGATAACGCGTCAGCTCGGCGCCGTTGAAATTGATGGTGCCGCTCGTGGCCCGGGTCTTGCCGCAGATAAGATCGAGTACCGTGGTTTTGCCGGCACCGTTGGGACCGATGATCACCCTCAGCTCGTTTTTTTCTACATAGAGACTCAGCTTGTCCACTGCCTTGAATCCGTCGAACGAGACTGTCAGGTCTTCAATGGAAAGGGCTATCTTCTCGCTCATGATCAGGACTCCGCCTTGACGACCTTCAGTTGATCGGAGGACTTCACTTTCTTGATCCGGTTCAGCAAGCGTGTGACCCGGTCATTCAGGTGGCTTTGATACAACCCGGCAAGGCCGTTGGGAAACACCATGACCACCCCGATGAACATGGCGCCCATGAACAGCAGCCACAGGGAAGGAAAGGATTCCGAAAACGCGGTCTTGCCGTAGTTCACGATGAGGGTGCCGTAGACCGCGCCCACCAGGGACATGCGCCCGCCGATGGCAGCGAAGATCACCATCTCGATGGAGGGCACGATGCCGATGATGGAGGGCGACATGAAGCCCACCTGCAGGGTAAACATGGCGCCCCCGATGGCCGAGATGACGGCACCCATACAGAAGGTGAAAATCTTGAAGTTGGCCACGTCGTAGCCCGAGAACCGCACCCGGTCTTCCTTGTCCCGCAGGGCCAGCAGCAGGCGGCCCAGCTTGGAGGAAAGCACGAGGTTGCACACCATGATCACGCCCAGAAGCAGCGCCCCGTTGATGAAGTACAGCAGGTACTTGGCGCTGTCGGTATTGATGTTCCAGCCATTGAGGGTCTTCAGGTCGGTGATCCCGTTGATACCCCCGGTCAGCCCCTGCTGTCCCACCACGAGAATGGTCAGGATGGCAGCGATGGCCTGGGTGATGATGGAGAAGTACACGCCACCCACCCTTCTTTTGAACATGGCGGCAGAGATGACGTATGAAATCAGCAGGGGCACCGCAATGATGGCAAACACGGTAAACGCAAAGCTGTGAAACGGTTGCCAGATCATGGGCAACTGAGTGACCTGGTTCCAGTCCATGAAATCCGGAATCCCTGGTGTGGTCTGGTGCGCCGTGCTGGTCAGGTCGGATGCTTCGAGCTTGAGGAACATGGCCATGCAATATCCCCCGAAGCCGAAGAAGACCCCTTGCCCCAGGCTCAGGATGCCGCCATAGCCCCACACCATCACGAGGCCCACGGCTGCAAAGGCGTAGGTCAGATATTTGCCCACCAGATTCAACCGGAAGATATCCAGGGCCAGGGGCATGATCAGCAAGATGATCACTGCCAATACAGCCAGCCCGATGGCACCGTTTCTTTCTCCCAATGCCCTGTTCAGTAATGCGTTCATGATCGCTCCCTTACCTTCTCACTTTGCTGCGGAATAATCCTTCAGGCCGCATCATCAGGATGGTGATGATGGTCATCAGGGTGACCACCTTGCCCATGGCGTTGGTCAGGAAGAAGGTCAGGACCGACTGGGCCTGGGCAATGGAGAAGGCAGAAGCCACCGTGCCGAAAAGACTTGCCGAGCCGCCAAACACCACCACCAGGAAGGTATCCACGATATACAGGGATCCGCTGGTGGGTCCCGTGGAAGCGATAGTGGTGAAGCAGGCACCAGCGACGCCCGCAATGCCGCAGCCAATGGCAAAAGTCACGCGGTCGATCTTTTTCGTGTTGATGCCCACAGCGCCTGCCATGACCCGGTTCTGCGTGGTGGCGCGTACCTTCAGCCCCCAGTTGGAACGGAACAGGAACAGCACGACAGCACCCGTGACAAGAATCGACATGACCATCACGAAGATGCCGTTGAGCGGGATATCAATGTCGGGGGTGGGCTTCCATGAACCCATCAGCCAATCCGGCAGGGTTGCACTCACTTCGCGCGCTCCAAAAGCCGAGCGGAACAGTTGCTGCATGATGAGGCTAAGCCCCCAGGTGGCCAGCAGGGTATCCAGGGGGCGCTTGTAGAGGTGACGGATCAGCGTGTACTCCACCAGATAACCCACCACAAAGGCGATCAGGAACGCGCCCAGAATGGCCACGATGAAGTAGTAGGGCATCAGGGTCGGGAAGTAGGTTTCCGTCAGTTTTGAAAACGAATAGATGGTGTAGGCGCCAATGGTCATGAACTCTCCATGGGCCATGTTGATGACGCCCATCTGTCCAAAAATGATGGCAAGCCCCAGGGCCATCAGCAGCAATACGCTGAACAGGCTCAATCCAGAAAACCCCTGCATGACCAGAATCGACCATAAATCCGATAGTGAGTAAGCATCCATTGCGCGAACACTCCAAAAACATGTTTGAGTCACGAACTGCTCCGGACGCCAGCCCCACAGAGGCGGGCGTCCGGAACGCGATCAATAGCCCTTGGGGAAGGGGTTGGGATCGATATAGTCCGAGGTGTAAACGATGTCGGCCTGACCATCAGCACGCCATTCGCCAATGCGCAGACGGGTCTTCAGGTGATGGTTGGGCTCGAGATACACCATGCCTTCAGGCGCATCGAAAGTGATGGTGCCGCTTTCTTCGGCCTTGACCACCTTGTCCGTTTCAAAGCTGCCGGCTTTTTCCACGGCCGCCTTCCACAGCCAGGGACCTTCGTAGGCCGCCTGGGTCACGTCGCCGATGGGCGCTGTGGGACCCCACTTGGCCTTGAACTGGCTCACAAACTCCTTGTTCCTGGGCGTATTGAGAGACTGGAAATACTTCATCGCCGAGTAGAAACCCAGCAGGTTCTCGCCGCCGATTCCCTTGGCTTCGTCTTCGGTCACGGAGAGCGTCAACAGGGTCTGGCTCTTGCCGGTGATCCCGGCTGCCTTCAACTGTTTGAACCAGGACACATTTGAACCCCCCACCACAGCTGCGTAGATGACATCGGGCTTTTTCAGGCGGATCTTGTTGATAGTGGAGCCAAACTCCGTGCTGCCCAGGGCCGCATATTCCTCACCCACCACTGTTCCATGCAGCACGGTCTCGATGTACTTGCGCGCGAGCTTCATGGTGGTACGCGGCCAGATGTAATCCGAACCGATCAGGTAGAAGGTTTTGGCGTGCTTGGTCTTGGCTACCCAGTCCAGTCCTGCAAACACTTGCTGAGTAGCTTCCTGGCCGGTATAGACCACGTTCTTGGATTGCTCCAGCCCTTCATAAAACGTCGGGTAGTAAAGCAGGCCATTGTCGCGTTCCAGCACGGGCAGCACGGCCTTGCGGGAAGCAGAGGTCCAGCAGCCAAAAATTGCGGCCACATGATCCGACTCGAGAAGCTTCTTCATTTTCTCGGCAAAGGTCGGCCAGTCCGATGCGCCGTCTTCCTGAATCACTTTGATCTTGCGCCCCAGTACACCGCCCATGGCGTTGATCTGACTGATGGCCAGCTGCTCCGCCTCGATGGCGCCGGTTTCCGAAATTGCCATGGTGCCCGTGGATGAATGCAATTGTCCGACGGTGACTTCCTTGTCGGTGACGGCAATTCCAGAAGCGCCGAATGCCGTACCGGTCAACCCAAGAATCAGGGCGCCGGCCAGTGCGGCCACTATTCCTTTGCGCGGATGCTGCAGGGCCTCCTGACGGGCTGGATGGACTGCAGAAGGTTGATGCGTTTGACGTGACATGAGCATGACTCCTTGGTTGATGTGTATCGATCGTAAACAGCGCCGGGATTCGAAATTCCCAATCACGATTCCACGATATGAGTTTCAACCGAAGGCATGAATACGCTTTCTTACTTATGCATACGCATAGGCATGACAGGAAACGGCAGCACGCTGTTGCATCGATGGTGAACTCAGCAATTTTGCGTACGTGTTTTGTTGCGCAACGACTTGAATTCGTAATTGTGCGTATTTCAACGTCGCCTGCGTTGCACATAACCTCATCTCAACACGACGCGTTGGACAGCATTTGATTAGCCATCAATTTTTTAATAAGGAGCCTGGCATGAAACAGCAACGTAATTCTCGTCTCTTCACCCGTAGCGCCGTAGTCATGGCATGCATGAGCGCGATCGCCGCCCATGCAGGCGCAACCATCAACTTTGGTGATGACCAGTCCGCCTCCATCGGGCTGGGGTTGAGAACTTCCTACGACAGCAACAGTGGCAACAACCAGCCTAGCGACCAGTCCTTCAACGTGGACAATTTGCGCCTCTATACCAACTTCAGTTTCTCCAAGGAGCTCAAGGCCACGTTCAACACGGAATACAACAGCAGCCTGAATTCCGTCAGCCTCCTCGATGCCTATGCCCAGTTCGAACCCTCCCAGAGTTTCAACGTCTGGCTGGGGCGCCTGCTGCCCGGTGCGGATCGTGCCGATATGGAAGGCCCGTTCTATATCACCTCATGGAGCTATCCTGGTGTGGCTTCGGTGTATAAGGAGCAGTATCTGGATGGCCGTGACCAGGGAGTCACCGTGTGGGGTGTGGTGGCCGATGACCGCCTGACCTACGCCGTGGGCGGCTATCAGGGTCGGGGCCATAATTCTGGAATCAATAATCAGTATCAGGGCGGAGGAGGCAGCTCTGACCTCATGTACACCGGCCGCCTCAACTTCAACTTCTGGGACACCAAGGTGGATCCAGCCTACTTTGCAAGCAGCAGCTACTACGGCACCAAGGATGTGCTGGCACTGGGCCTGGCTGGAATGACACAGAAGAATGGCGTGACCTCGGCCACCGGCGTCACGGCCGACTACTCGGCGTGGAACATCGACTTCCTGATGGAAAAGAAGGTCCTGGATGGCGGCGCTTTCACGCTCAGTGGCGCGTATTACAAGGTGGATACCCACGGCGTTCTGGACAGTTTCTGCCAGGCAGGCTCGCCCGGCTGCTGGGGTGGCCCTGCCTATCAGGGCACGGCCTATCTGGGTACGGTGGCTTTCCTGTTTCCCCAGAAAATGGGTTACGGCAAGGTCCAGCCCTATTACCAGCATCAGGACTTCCGTCCGGATAGTGTGGACACGGGGACCCTGGCGGGTCAGACCGTGGAAACCAAGAAGGATGATTATGGCTTGAACTACATCGTCAAGGGGTATGACGCCAAATTCACCGCCGCCTACGAGCGCGTCAGCATCGTCAACGCGCCATCCGCCAACAGCTTCATCTTGGGCGCACAGTTGCAGTTCTAGAGTTAACTGACGCTGTTATCCGGTGGATGGTCCATGATCTCCCTCACGGCCATCTGCCGGATGTCAGTTACCGTCACAAGGGGTCTGTCCCCTTTTTTTCTCTACTCGTCCGTCACCGCACCCCGGCTGGCGGTGCTCACCAGCTTCAGGTATTTGGCCAGGACACCGCGCGTAACACGCGGGGCGGGCTGTTTCCACGCCGCGCGCCGGTGCGCCAGTTCCTCGTCGGAAATATTGAGCTGCAGCAGGCGCGAGGGGGCATCGATGGTGATGGAATCACCTTCATGCACCAGCGCGATGGCACCACCCACGTAGGCTTCGGGCGCCACGTGGCCCACCACCATGCCATAAGTGCCGCCGGAGAAACGCCCATCGGTGATCAACCCCACCGAATCGCCCAGCCCGGCACCGATGATGGCCGACGTGGGCGAGAGCATTTCACGCATACCGGGGCCGCCCTTGGGCCCTTCAAAACGAATGACCAGAATGTCGCCGGCGCGGATCTGCCCCTTGAGGATGGCATCCATGGCCGCTTCTTCCGAATCAAACACGCGCGCGGGGCCCGTGATCTGCGGATTCTTGACGCCCGTGATCTTGGCCACGGCGCCTTCAGTGGCGAGGTTGCCCTTGAGGATGGCCAGGTGACCCTGGGCATACACGGGGTTATCCCACTGGCGGATGACATCCTGATCCCTGGACGGATCGGCCGGAATGTCCTTGAGGTTTTCCGCCACGGTCTTGCCGGTAATGGTCATGCACTCACCGTGCAGCAGGCCGCGCGCCAGCAGCATTTTCATGACCTGCGGAATGCCGCCCGCGCGGTGCAGGTCGGTGGCCACATAGCGGCCCGAAGGCTTGAGGTCGCACAGCACGGGAATCTTGCCGCGAATCTCTTCAAAATCTTCCAGGCGCAGCGGCACTTCGGCGGCGTGGGCGATGGCAAGCAGGTGCAGCACGGCATTGGTGGATCCACCCACCGCCATGGTCACGGCAATGGCGTTTTCGAAGGCCTTGCGCGTCATGATCTGGCGTGGCAGCAACTGGTTGTGGATGGCCTGCACCAGGGTGCGCGCGCTCTCCTCGGCACTCACGGCCTTCTCTTCATCTTCGGCAGCCTGCGTGGAGGAATAAGGCAACGCCATGCCCATGACCTCGATGGCGGAGGACATGGTGTTGGCGGTGTACATGCCCCCGCAGGAACCTTTGCCGGGGCAGGCGCGTTTTTCGATTTCAATGAAATCGGTTTCAGACATCTTGCCTGCCGTGAACTGGCCCACCGCTTCGAATGGGCTGACCACCGTCAGGTCCTGGCCGTGGTAATGGCCAGGCTTGATGGTGCCGCCATACACATAAATGCTGGGGATGTTCATGCGCGCAATGGCGATCATGCCGCCGGGCATGTTTTTGTCGCAGCCCCCCACCACCAGCACGCCATCCATGCTCTGGGCGCTGGTGGCCGTCTCGATGGCATCGGCAATCACCTCACGCGACACCAGTGAAAACTTCATCCCCTGGGTGCCCATGGAAATGCCATCGGACACGGTGATGGTGCCGAAGGTTTGCGGCATGGCGCCGGCATCATGCAGCGCAATTTCGGCACGTGCGGACAGTTCGCCCAACCCGGCATTGCAGGGCGTGATGGTGCTATGGCCGTTGGCGATACCCACGATGGGCTTGTTGAAGTCGCCATCTCCAAACCCTACGGCGCGCAACATGGCACGGTTGGGTGAGCGTTGAACGCCTTCGGTGATGGTACGGCTACGGCGGTTGTCTGCCATGGGAAATCTCCTGCAACATGGGGTCGGTATAATCCCCTATTTTATCCCAAGGCAACGCTTCCATGCTGATTCATCCCGATTTCGACCCCGTGGCCATCCACCTGGGCCCGCTTGCCGTACGCTGGTACGGCCTCATGTATCTCCTGGGGTTTCTCGCCGGCTCCTGGGCCGCACGCTGGCGCATCCGCACCCAACCCTGGCTGAAATGGACCGTGGAAGAGGCGGACAACTTTCTCACCTATGTGGTGCTGGGCGTGATTCTGGGGGGGCGCCTGGGGTATGTGCTGTTCTACAAACCGGACTATTATCTGGCGCATCCCTTCGACATCATCGCCGTATGGCAGGGCGGCATGTCCTTTCACGGCGGATTTCTGGGGGTGATCCTGGGTGGCTGGCTGTTTGCCCGTCGCCATGGCCGGCGCTGGCTGGACGTCACCGATTTTGTGGCGCCACTCGTCACCTTTGGCCTGGGCTTTGGCCGCATCGGCAACTTCATCAATGGGGAACTGCCAGGGCGGGTCACCAGTGTCCCCTGGGGCATGGTCTTTCCCCATGTGGACGCCCTGCCTCGCCACCCCTCGCAATTGTACGAGGCGCTGCTGGAAGGGCTGGTTCTGGGCGCCATCCTGCTGGGTTTCAGCCGCAGGCCACGCCCCACCGGACAGATTTCCGCGCTCTTCCTGATAGGCTATGGCAGCTTCCGCTTTCTGGTGGAATTCACCCGCGAACCTGATGATTTCCTGGGCCTGCTGACCTTTGGCATGAGCATGGGTCAGTGGCTGAGCCTCCCCATGATACTGCTTGGGCTGTACTTGTGGAGGTGGTCTAAAAAATCCGCTATCATGCGCAATGAAAAATCATGAGGGCATAGCCCCAGGTCGCAGAATGGGGACAGACCCCACGCTGCGGATTCAGGAGACAGCGGCAACAGATGTAACAAACGATGGGGGTCTGTCCCCTGACGACTCGTCATTCCCTACATTTGGAGAAATTGCACATGAAATCCCTGAAAATCGCCTTGGTCGCTGCCAGCCTGCTGACCGTGGGTACCACCGTCATGGCTGAAGATGGTCTGGCGCTTGCCAAGAAAAATGGCTGCCTCGCCTGCCACGCCGTAGACAAGAAAGTGGTCGGACCCGCGTACAAGGATGTTGCGGCCAAGTACAAAGGTCAGGCTGATGCTGAAGCCAAGCTCGTGGCCAAGGTGAAGCACGGTGGTGGTGGCGTCTGGGGCCCCATGCCGATGCCCGCCAATGCAAAGGTTTCTGATGCGGACCTGCATGCCCTGGTCCAGTGGGTACTGGCCCAATAAGCCATCATGCACCGCTCTCATGCGCTGAAAGGGGTGCATGCCCCATGGCTGGTGGCGGCACTGCTGCTGGCAGGATGCGGCAAGGCGCCGCCTCCTGCCTCCAGCAGTGATGTACTGACCGTCCGGATCGGCTCGGTTGCGCCCCTCACCGGTCCTCAATCCCATCTGGGTCACGATAACGAAAATGGCGCGCGGCTGGCCATTGCCGACGCCAATACGCAGAACATCATCATCGGCGGCAAGAAGGCCCACTTCGAGCTGGTGGGCGAAGACGATGCGGCAGATCCCAAAACCGGAACCATCGTTGCGCAGAAGCTGGCGGATGCCAGGGTCAACGGCGTCGTGGGTCACCTCAATTCCGGCACCACCATACCCGCGTCCAAGGTCTATGCCGACGCCGGCATCGTGCAGGTCTCCCCTTCGGCCACCAACCCCAAATACACGCATCAGGGCTTCAAGACAGCATTTCGCGTCATGGCCAATGATGAGCAGCAGGGCCATGTGCTGGGACAGTTCGTCACGGGCACGCTCAAGGCCAAAACCGTGGCCGTCATTGACGATGCCACGGCTTACGGACAAGGGCTGGCTGACGAATTTGAAAAGGCGGTCACCGCGGCAGGCGGCAAGGTGGTGGCCCACGAGCATACTGACGACCACAGCACGGATTTTTCTTCCATCCTCACCCGCATCAAATCCCGCGCGCCCGACCTGATTTTTTATGGCGGCATGGACGCCCAGAGCGGCCCCATGGCCAAACAGATCAAGTCGCTCAAGATCACCTCGGCTTTCCTGACCGGTGATGGTGGCTGCTCACACGAGTTTGCCCAACTGGCGGGAGATGCAGCGGAAGGAGTGTACTGCAGCCTGCCGGGCGTCCCCCTGGAAAAAATGCCCAAGGGCGCCGACTTCAAGCAGCGCTTCAACGCCCAGTACGGCGAAATCCAGGACTACGCGCCTTACAGCTACGACGCCGTGGGCGTCATCATTGCCGCCATGAAGTCCGCCAACTCGACGGATCCTGCCAAATACGTGGCCGCGATGGGTAACCTCAATTATCCGGGAGTCACCGCCAACATCCAATTTGACGCCAATGGCGACCTCAAGGGTGGTGAAGTCACGCTCTATCAGTGGAAGAAAGGCGTCAAGACGCCGATTTAAGCCAATGGGGACAGACCCCTATCCCAGATACGCCGCGCGCACCAAGGGATTATCAAGACATCGTGCCGCGCTATCGCTCAACACGATGCGCCCGGACTCCATGACATAAGCGCGATCGCACATTTCCAGCGCAAGCCGCGCATTCTGTTCCACCAGCAACAACGTCACGCCCTCTGCCACAATGTTGCGGATCACCTCAAACACCTTTTCCACCATCAATGGCGCCAGACCCATGCTAGGTTCGTCCAGCATCAGCAGGCGAGGCCTGGCCATCAGCGCGCGACCAATGGCCAGCATCTGCTGTTCACCCCCCGAAAGCGTTCCCGCAGCCTGGTGGCGGCGCTCGTGCAAGCGCGGCAGCAGGCCATAAATGTGATCCAGTTCTCTGGAAAGATGCGGTACGCTGCCGCGGTGGTAAGCGCCCATCAAGAGGTTTTCCTCGATGGTCAGACGGCTGAAGACGCCACGCCCTTCCGGCACGAGGCACAGGCCCCGCCCCACCCGCTGCCAGGCCGGCAACGCGCGCATATCAGTGCCGTCATACCGAATCGAACCGGCACTGGCCGCTACCAATCCGGCAAGCGCCTTGAGCGTGCTGCTTTTTCCCGCACCGTTGGCGCCGATGAGCGTGACCCGTTCGCCCTGTCGTACTTCCAGGTCAAGACTGGCCACCGCCTCGATGCCGCCATAATGCACACCAAGCCCCTGAACCTGCAGCAACGCCGTCATCGGGTTGCCCCCATGCCGAGGTAAGCCTCGATCACCTTGGGATCGCTCTGCACTTCCTGCGGCGTGCCTTCGGCAATGCATTCGCCATAATCCAGTACCGAAACCCGATCGCACAGCTGCATGACCCATTTGACGTCATGCTCGATCAACAACACTGCCGTACCATCCGCCCGAATCTGCCGAATGAGCTCGCCCAGGCGTGCGCGCTCGCTGGCGTTCATGCCGGCCGCGGGTTCGTCCAGCGCCAGCAGGCGCGGGTCCGTGGCCAGGGCACGGGCAATTTCGAGGCGCCGCTGATCGCCATAAGCCAAGGTGCTGGCAATACGCCCGGCCTGTGCGCCGATGCCTACATAATCCAGCAATGCTCGAGCCCGGGTGGCGATGGCCGCCTCTTCGCGACGCGTCGCGGCCGTTTTCAACAAGGCACCCAACACGCCCGCGTGCGTGCGCACGTGCCGTCCCACCATGACGTTTTCCAAAACGCTCATGTTGGCAAACAGGCGGATGTTCTGGAAGGTACGCGCAATGCCGCATGCCGCCACGACGTGGGGCCGACCTGTCGGCAGCGCCCGCCCATCGAATTGCAACGTGCCTTCATCTGGACTGTAGATGCCGGTCAACACGTTAAAAAAGGTGGTCTTGCCAGCTCCGTTGGGGCCGATCAACCCGGTGATGGAACCGGGGGCGAGGCGCAACGATACGCCATTCAGGGCACGCAGCCCGCCAAAGCGCTTGCCGATGCCGGCGGCCTCCAGCAATGGAGTGGGGCTGAAAGGGGAGCTTGGGGTCAGACCCCAATCTTCCCTTTCAGCCTTCCCCCTACCCATGAAGCTCACGCTGTCGCGCCCGCGCCGGCAGCAGTCCTTCTGGACGCAGCAGCATCATCAGTACCAGCGCCAGACCAAACAGCAGCATGCGCAGGTTGGAAGGATCCACCCACACCCGGCCCAACAGGTCCTGTTGCAGGCTTCCTGCAGCGCGCAAGGCTTCGGGCAACACGGACAGCAGGACTGCACCCAGCACCACACCCGCGATATTGCCCATCCCCCCCAGCACCACCATGCACAGGATCATCACGGATTCCTGCAGGGTAAAACTTTCCGGACTGACAAACCCCTGAAAGCCGGCAAAGAGCCCGCCGGACAATCCTCCAAAGCTCGCCCCCATGGCAAAGGCCAGCAGCTTGAGATTGCGGGTGTGCAATCCCATGCTGGCCGCAGCAATCTCATCTTCACGAATCGCGGCCCAGGCCCGGCCAATGCGTGAATGCTCCAGGCGATACGACAACAACATGGCAAACAGCACGCCCAGCAGAAACAGGAAATAGATGTTCACGACGATGGGGATGTCGAAACCCGCCAGGTGATGCACCTGCCCCAGCGACCATGGGCCGATGCGCAAGGGGTCGATCAGATTCACCCCCTGGGGTCCATTGGTGATGTTGACGGGCGTGTTGAGGTTGTTGAGAAAGATGCGGATGATCTCGCCAAACCCCAGGGTGACGATGGCGAGGTAGTCCCCGCGCAGCCCCAGCGTGGGGGTACCCAGCAACACGCCGAAGCTTGCCGCAAGCATGGCGCCCATGGGCAGCAACACCCACAGGGGCCAATGCATATCGAAGTGCGGGGAAGCCAGCAGGCCATAGCAATACGCCCCCACCGCAAAAAAAGCCACATAGCCCAGATCCAGCAAGCCGGCATAGCCCACCACGATGTTGAGCCCCAGGGCCAGCAGCACGTAGAGCAGCGCAAAATCGAGAATCCGCACCCAGCCATGTCCCAGGGCCGCGTCGGTGATGAAGGGCAACGCCAGCAACAAGGCAGCCGCGGCAGCAAGCCCCAGCACACGCACTCGGCCCATCACACCTTCTCCTGGGCACGACTGCCCAGAAGCCCGTTGGGGTGAAACACCAGAACCCCGATCAGCACCATGAAGGCGAATACATCCTTGTAGTTGCTGCCGAAGAAACCACCTGTCAGATCCCCGATGTAGCCTGCTCCCAGCGCTTCCACCACGCCCAGCAACAGGCCACCCAACATGGCCCCGGGCAGGTTGCCGATACCGCCCAGCACGGCTGCCGTGAAGGCCTTGAGCCCCAGCATGAAGCCCATGGTGTAGTGGCCCACGTTGTAATAGGCCACCACCATCACCCCCGCCACTGCAGCCAGCGCCGAACCCAACACAAAAGTGAGTGCGATGACGCGGTCGGTATTCACTCCCATCAGCTGCGCCACGGCTGGATTCTGCGCCGTGGCCCGCATGGCGCGTCCCAGCGCGGTCTTCTGCACCAAAACCAGCAGACCGGCCATGATGAGGCCCGCCAGCACCACGATGACGCCCTGGATGGCGGTGATGATGACGCCACCCCAGGCCATGCTGACCGGTGGCAGTACGGCGGGGAAGGAAAGGTAGCCGCGTCCCCAGATCAGGGCTGCAAGCTGTTGCAACACGATGGACAGGCCGATGGCTGTGATCAGCGGGGCCAGCTTGGGCGCGCGACGCAATGGACGGTAAGCCACCCGCTCGATCATGAGCCCTAGCACCATGCAGATCGCCATGGCTGCCAGCACGCCAGCCAGCACGGCCAGCGGTACCGGGCAGCCCTGGCTGCTCAGTGCCTGGATGACCGTGAGCGCCACCAGCGCGCCCACCATCACCACTTCACCATGGGCAAAATTGATGAGTTCCATGATGCCGTACACCATGGTGTATCCCAGGGCGACCAGCGCGTAGATGCTTCCCAGGGTGAGGCCGTTGACGAGCTGCTGCAGGAAAATGTCCATTACACCCAGTCGCGACCGTTGATGAACTCCTTGAGCAGGCCATCTTCCCGACTGCCCGGCTCGGGGTGCCAGTCATAACGCCAGCGCACGATGGGTGGCAGGGACATCAGGATGGATTCGGTGCGCCCCCCGGACTGCAGCCCGAACAGGGTGCCCCGGTCATACACCAGATTGAATTCCACATAGCGTCCGCGCCGGTAGGCCTGGAAATCCCGTTCGCGCTCGCCGTAGGGCATGCCGCGCCGACGCTCCATCAGGGGCATGTAGGCCGGGAGGAAATGATCCCCCACGCTCTGCCACAGGCCCTGGGCCTGCGCCAGGGGCAAGGCGTTGAAATCGTCGAAGAAGATGCCGCCCACGCCGCGAGGTTCCTGGCGATGCTTGAGGAAGAAATACTCATCGCACCATTTCTTGAAGCGCGGGTAGTACTCGGCACCGAAGGGGTCGAGCGCCTGCTTGCAGGCGCGATGAAAGTGTTCTGCATCTTCCACGAAACCGTAGTAGGGGGTGAGGTCCATGCCGCCACCAAACCACCAGATGGGTTCCCGGCCTTCATCAAAGGCCGCGAAGAAGCGCACGTTCATGTGCACCGTGGGCGCATAGGGGTTGCGCGGGTGCAGTACCAGCGACACACCTAGCGCCTCATAGTTACGCCCGGCCAGCTCCGGGCGATGTGCCGTGGCGGAAGGAGGCAGGCCGCCGCCCATCACATGGGAAAAGTTGACGCCACCGCGTTCAAACAGGTTGCCCTCTTCCACCAGGGCGCTGATGCCCCCACCGCCGCCGGGGCGTTCCCAGGTGTCGCGGCGAAAGGTCTTGCCGTCCAGGGCTTCGAGTGCAGCAACGATGCGGTTTTGCAGGTCGAGCAGATAGGCTTTGATTTCCGAGGTGTTCATGAAAGACCCTGACTCAGGCTTTTTGGGCAGCGTGGTGAATGGCCGCACGGATGCGATTGTAGGTGCCGCAGCGACACAGGTTGCCGCTCATCGCCGCATCGATGTCAGCGTCGGTGGGATGCGAATTGTGCGCTAGCAGGGCAGCTGCACTCATGATCTGTCCGGACTGGCAGTAGCCGCACTGGGCCACTTCCAGAGCCACCCAGGCCTTCTGCACCGGATGTTCGCCGTTCAGGGACAGGCCCTCGATGGTGGTGATTTTTTTACCCGCGGCACTGGCCAGCGGCGTGATGCAGGAACGCACCGCTTCGCCATCCAGATGCACGGTACAGGCACCGCACAGGCCGGCGCCACAGGAAAACTTGGTGCCGCTCAACCCAACCTCGTCGCGAATCACCCAGAGCAGCGGCGTATCCGGGTCGGCCTTGATTTCCAGTTTTTTTCCGTTGAGCGTGATCGTCGTGGTCATGATGTTTCGGTGGTTTCCTCAAGTTCTGCCATAATTGCGCGCATGACTGATCGTTCGCAAAAACTGCTGCTGCTGGTGGACGGTTCGTCCTACCTGTATCGCGCCTTTCACGCCCTGCCCGACTTGCGCAACCGTCTGGGAGAACCCACTGGCGCCATTTTTGGCGTGCTCAACATGCTGCGCAGGCTGATGGCGGATTATAAGCCGGATTATGCGGCCTGCGTGTTCGACGCCAAAGGGCCCACCTTTCGGGACGAATGGTATCCGGCGTACAAGGCCCACCGCTCACCCATGCCCCCGGATCTGGTGGTCCAGGTAGAACCCCTGCAACAGGCCGTGCGCGCCCTGGGCTGGCCGTTGCTGGTGGTAGACGGTGTCGAGGCTGATGACGTCATCGGGACACTGGCGCGGCAGGCCCACCAGGCGCACATCCGCACGGTCATTTCCACCGGTGACAAGGACATGGTGCAACTGCTCGACGAAGCCGTCAGCCTGGTCAACACGCTCAGCAACGAGAAACTGGACGCGGCTTCGGCCACCGAAAAATACGGTATCCGCCCCGAGCAGTTCATCGATTACCTGACGCTGATCGGGGACGCTGTGGACAATGTCCCCGGAGTGGCCAAGGTGGGCCCCAAGACCGCCGTCAAATGGCTGCAGCAGTACGCCACGCTCGATGCGCTTCTGGCGCATGCGGATGAAATTCCCGGCGTGGTGGGCAACAACCTGCGCGCGGTGCGCGACTGGTTGCCCCAGGCGCGTCGCCTGCTCACCATCCGCTGCGACGTGCCGTTGCTGCAAGGGCCCGAACAGTTGCGTGTCGCTCCCGTGGACCAGGACACGCTAAAGACCCTGGCCGAACGCTACGACCTGCGCAGCTGGATGACTGCCCAAAGCGGTGACGCGACGGCATTGGGGACAGACCCCAATGCCGCCAATACCCCCCCCGCCGACCCACCGCCCGTCACCCATTACGAGACTGTGCTGACCACAGCCCAGCTGGATGACTGGCTTGCCCGCATCGAAGCCGCCGGGCTGACGGCGCTGGACACCGAAACCACTTCGCTCGACCCGATGGAAGCCCGCCTGGTGGGGTTATCCCTCTGTGTGACGGCCGGAGAAGCCGCCTACATCCCTCTGGGGCATCGCGGCCCCGACAGCGACGCGCAGCTGCCCATGGCAGAAACCCTGGCACGCCTGAAACCGTGGCTGGAAAACCACCTGGCGCCCAAGGTGGGACAACACCTCAAGTATGACCAGCACGTGCTGGCCAATGAGGGCATTGCGCTGCGCGGCATCGCGCACGACACGCTGCTGCAGTCCTACGTGCTGGAGGCGCACCAGCCGCATAATCTGGAAAGCCTGGCACGCCGCCATCTGCAGCGCGACACGCTGTCCTACGAAGCCGTCACCGGCAAGGGCGCGCATGCCATCGGCTTTGAACAGGTGGCATTGGACCGGGCCACCGAATATGCTGCCGAGGATGCCGACATCACCTTGCAGGTACACCAGGTGCTCTATCCGCAAATTGCCGCGAGCGAGGCCCTGCTGTCCCTCTACAGCGATCTCGAACTGCCGCTGCAACAGGTGTTGTGGCGCATGGAACGCAATGGCGTACTGCTGGACGTGCGCGAGCTGGAACGCCAAAGTGGCGAACTGGGCATCCAGCTGCTAGGCCTGGAAGCGCGCGCCCACGCGGCAGCCGGCCACCCCTTCAACCTCAATTCGCCCAAGCAGATCCAGGCCGTGCTGTTTGATGAACAGGGTCTGCCGGTGCGCAAGAAAACACCTGGCGGCGTGCCCTCTACGGACGAGGACGTGCTGCAGCAACTGGCGCTGGACTACCCCGTCCCCAAGCTGATTCTGGAATACCGCAGTCTCGCCAAACTCAAGTCCACCTATACCGACGCCCTGCCGCGCAGGGTCAACGCCCGCACCGGCCGGGTCCACACCCATTACGCCCAGGCCGTGGCCGTCACAGGGCGCCTCTCCAGCAGCGACCCCAACCTGCAGAACATCCCCGTGCGCACGCCAGAGGGCCGGCGCATCCGCGCGGCCTTCATCGCTCCCCCGGGGCGCGTGCTGGTCTCGGCGGATTATTCCCAGATCGAGCTGCGCATCATGGCCCACCTATCCCAGGATGCAGGTCTCCTGGCGGCTTTCGGAGCAGGGCAGGACGTGCACCGCGCCACCGCAGCGGAAATATTTGGGGTCCGTCCCCAAGAGGTCAGCGCGGAGCAGCGGCGTGCGGCCAAGACCATCAACTTTGGCCTGATCTACGGCATGTCGGCCTTTGGCCTGGCGTCCCAACTGGGCATCGAGCGTGCCGCGGCACAGGCCTACATGGAGCGCTACTTTCACCGTTATCCTGGCGTTGCCGCCTACATGGAGCGCACCCGGGAGACAGCACACCGTCAGGGCTATGTGGAAACCCTGTTTGGCCGGCGCCTGTGGCTGCCAGAACTACGCCATGGCGCCGCCGGACGCCGCCAGGGCGCCGAGCGGGCCGCCATCAACGCGCCGCTGCAGGGCACGGCCGCCGACCTCGTCAAGCGGGCCATGATTGCGGTGCAGGACTGGCTGGAGCGCGCGCAGCGACAGTCCCTGCTGATCCTGCAGGTCCATGACGAACTGGTGCTGGAAGTGCCCGAAGCGGAACACGCCACCGTGTTGCAAACCTTGCCCGGATTGATGGAAGGGGTGGCCCAACTGGCGGTGCCCCTGCTGGTGGAAGTGGGTTCCGGCCCACACTGGGACGCCGCACACTAGAGTTTCAGTACCCCCCATTCGGCGGTATAATCCCAGCCTTTCGTTCCCGCTTTCGGCTTGCACCATGCAGATTGGTCCGTACCGCCTCAAAAACAACCTGATGGTGGCTCCCATGGCGGGCGTCACCGACCGGCCCTTCCGTCAGCTGTGCAAGGTCATGGGAGCAGGCATGGCCGTGTCCGAGATGGTTTCTTCCAATTCCCTGCTGTGGGGCTCTGAAAAAACCCGCCGGCGCGCCAATCACGAAGGCGAGGTGGAGCCCAAATCCGTGCAGATCGCCGGCGCCGACCCTGCCATGATGGCCGAAGCCGCCCGCTACAACGTGGACCAGGGCGCGCAGATCATCGACATCAACATGGGCTGCCCTGCCAAGAAGGTGTGCAACGTCATGGCGGGCTCTGCCTTGCTGCAGAACGAAGCGCTGGTGCAGCGCATCGTCGAGGCCGTGGTGGCCGCCGTTCCTGTGCCAGTCACCCTCAAGATTCGCACTGGCTGGGACCGCTCGCACCGCAATGCCCTGAACGTGGCACACATCGCTGAAAACGCCGGCATCCAGTCGCTGGCCATTCACGGCCGCACGCGCGCCTGCGGGTATACGGGCGATGCCGAGTACGACACCATTGCCGCAGTCAAGGCTGCCGTGCGCATTCCCGTGGTAGCCAACGGAGACATCACCTCGCCGCAAAAGGCGCGCCAGGTGCTGGCGCTCACTGGCGCCGACGGATTGATGATTGGGCGCGCCGCCCAGGGGCGCCCCTGGATTTTTCGTGAAATCGAGCATTACCTCAACACGGGTACCCTGCTTGCTGCCCCCGAGGTCAGCGAAATCCACACCGTGCTCAACCACCACCTTGAAGACCTCTACAGCTTCTACGGCCTGGAGACAGGGGTGCGCGTGGCACGCAAACATATCAGCTGGTATACCCGCGGCCTCAAGGGCTCTGCGGCCTTCCGCCACGCCATGAACCAGTTGCAAACGGTGGCCGAGCAGCGCGCAGCCGTGCAGGATTTCTTCAGCCTGCTGCACAGTCAGGGCCTGCGCCTGCAATACGACACCGAAACCCCAAGCGAGGCGCTGGCCGCATGAGCAAGCCCGAATCCGAACTATCCGCCTGCGTCCGGCGCCTCGTCACCGATTACTTTGGCCATCTGGACGGCGAAAAATGCAGCGGCGTGCATGACATGGTCATCAGCAGCGTGGAAAAGCCGCTTCTGGAAGTGGTCTTGAACCACACCGAAGGCAACCAGACCAGGGCCTCCGAAATTTTGGGAATCAATCGCAACACCTTGCGCAAAAAAATGCAACACTACGGTGTGAAATGACCCTACAGCGAGCACTCATCAGCGTTTCAAACAAGCAGGGCGCCGTAGAACTGGCCCGCGCACTGCACGCCCTGAAAATCGAGATTCTTTCCACCGGCGGCACCGCCCTGCTGCTGCGCGATGCCGGCATTCCCGTCATCGAGGTGGCCAACTTCACCGGTTTCCCGGAAATGCTCGACGGCCGCGTCAAGACACTGCACCCCAAGATTCATGGCGGCATTCTGGGGCGGCGCGACTTGCGCAGCCACACCGACGCCATGGCCATGCACGGCATCTCGCCCATCGATCTCGTGGTGGTCAACCTCTATCCGTTTCGCGAAACCATCGCCAACCCGGAATGCAGCCTGGAAGAGGCCATCGAAAACATCGATATCGGCGGGCCGGCCATGGTGCGCTCAGCAGCCAAGAATCATCGCCATGTGGCCGTGCTGACCGATCCGTCCGATTACAAACTGGTGATCTCCGAACTGAAAAAAAGCAAGGGCAACCTCTCCGACGCCACGCGCTTTCGCCTTGCCGTCAAGGCCTTCTCGCATACTGCCGAGTACGATGGCACCATCGCCAACTACCTGTCGGGCGTCGAAGCCGGCCCCGGGTTTGACGGCTACCCGCAACGCCTGCATCTCACCTTCACCAAGCAGCAGGGACTGCGCTACGGCGAAAACCCCCACCAGTCCGGCGCTTTCTACCGCGAACCGCGCATGGCAGAGGGTGTGCTGTCCCAGTACCAGCAGCTGCAGGGCAAGGAACTGTCATACAACAACATCGCCGACAGCGATGCGGCCTGGGATTGCGTGCGCGGCCTTCCGGATTGCGCCTGCGTCATCGTCAAGCATGCCAACCCCTGCGGCGTGGCCCTCGGTACCGACCCACTGACAGCCTACCAGGGCGCCTTCGCCACCGACCCCACTTCGGCCTTTGGCGGCATCATTGCCTTCAACCGCACCGTGAACGACGCAACGGTAGCGGCCCTGCTGGGCCAGTTCGTGGAAGTGCTGATCGCGCCGTCGTACACGCCCGAAGCCCTCAAGGCGCTGGCGGCCAAAGGCAATATCCGCGTGCTGCAGGTGCCCCTGGGTCAGGGCCACAATGGCTGGGACATGAAGCGGGTAGGCGGCGGCCTGCTGGTGCAGACGCCCGACACGCTCACCCTCAACGAGGACACCCTGCGCGTGGTCACCCGCACGCAACCCACGGCGCAACAGATGACTGACCTGCGCCTTGCCTTCCACGTGGCACATTACGTCAAATCCAACGCCATCGTGTTCTGCCATCTGGGACAGACCCTGGGCATCGGCGCGGGACAGATGAGCCGGGTGGACAGCACCCGCATCGCGCGCCGCAAGGCGGAAGATGCGGGGCTGTCCCTGAAGGGCAGCGTTGCGGCATCGGACGCCTTCTTTCCGTTCCGCGACGGCCTGGACGTGATTGCCGAAGCCGGCATCAGCGCTATCATTCAACCGGGTGGCAGCCTGAAGGATAACGAGGTCATCGCAGCTGCCGACGAACATGGCCTCGCCATGGTCTTCACCGGCATTCGCCATTTCCGTCACTGAGTCTTCCATGAAAGTTCTGGTCATCGGTTCTGGTGGACGCGAGCATGCCCTGGCCTGGCGTCTTGCCCAATCCCCCAAAGTTTCCCGTGTCTATGTGGCGCCTGGCAACGCGGGGACCGCGCAGGAAGAGGGGGTCTACAATGTGCCCGTGCAGGGTGTGGCCGCCTGGCTGGAATTCGCGCAGCGCGAAGCCATCGGCCTGACGGTGGTGGGTCCTGAGGCCCCCCTGTCCGAA
>JAJZHC010000072.1 GCA_021804705.1 Pseudomonadota bacterium | reverse complement strand
CCCAGGGTGGCTACACATTGCGGCGCATACACATACCAGGCCAGCAGGGACAGGGCGGTGGGCAGGCTCCAGGATTGCGCCAGAACGGGGGCCAGGGTTTCGTTGATGTTGGCGCCGGTGTTGGACAGGGCATACACGGTGCCCAGTGCGCCCACGGCCACTTCCCGCGCTGCAAGACCGGGCACCAGGGCGATGCAGATCTGCCAGTTGAATCCAATGGGCGCAAAAATTACCCCGAGGGCGTGACCCGCCATGCCGGCAAAGCTGTACTGGATGGCGGGGCCGGTTGCACCTTCGGGGGTTGCAGGGAAGGTGCTGAGAAACCACAGCACGATCATCAAGGGCAGGATGATGGTGCCGACACGTGAAACGAAGATGGCTGCCCGCTCCCACAGGCCCATCAGCAAATTGCGCAGGTTGGGCACCCGGTAGGCCGGCAGTTCCATCATCAGCGCCTGATACTGGTTGCGCGCCGAGCGCTTGAGCACCAGGGCGACACCCATGGCCGAGAAGATTCCGGCAAAGTAGAGTCCGAACAGCACCACCCCCTGCAGGTTGAACACCCCCGCCACGGTGCGGTTGGGGATGAAGGCTGAAATCAGCAATGCATAGACCGGCAGGCGCGCCGAGCAGGTCATGAGGGGGGCAATCAGGATGGTTGTCATGCGGTCACGCCGGCTTTGGATGGTGCGCGTGGCCATGATGCCGGGGATGGCGCAGGCAAAGCTGGAAAGCAGTGGGATGAAGGAGCGTCCGGACAATCCCACCGAACCCATGATGCGATCCAGCAGAAAGGCGGCACGCGGCAGGTAGCCCGAGTCCTCCAGCGCCAGGATGAAGGCAAACAGGATCAGGATCTGCGGCAGGAAGACCAGCACGCTGCCGGCGCCGGACAGGACTCCATCGGCCAGAAGGCTCTGCAGCAGTCCGGGTGAAAGTATTCCACGAAGCCCGTCGGCCGCCAGCGCCACCCCGCTCTTGATGGCGTCCATGGGGATGGCTGCCCAGCTGAACACGGCCTGAAAGGTGAGGAACAGGACGGCCGAGAGAATCAGCATGCCGCTGACGGGGTGCATGACCACCTGATCAATGCGCTCACCCCACCCATCGTTGCGCCGACTTTCATCACAGGTGGCGCCGATGATGGCGCGCACCCGTTGCTGCATGGTCTGCAACTCGTCCGGGGTGGGGTCCTTCCATGGGCCCGACGCCGAAGCCGGGGCGAAGGGCGGGTGTTGATCCAGAAAGGCCACCAGCGCCGCAGCCCCGCCATTTTCCACAGCCACCGTTTCCACCACGGGAATGTCCAGTTCGCGCGAGAGTGCCGCCACGTCGATGACGATGCCGTGATCGCGGGCCACGTCCATCATGTTGAGCGCCAGTACCAGCGGGCGCCCCAGACGCTTCAGCTCCAGCACCAGTCGCAGGTGCAGGCGCAGGTTGGTAGCATCCACCACGCACACCAGCAGCTCTGGCGTGGCCTCACCCTGCAATTGGCCCAGCACGGCGCGCCGGGTGATGGATTCGTCGAGTGAGGTGGGGGTGAGGCTATATGCGCCAGGCAAATCGATGATTTGAAAGCGCTTGCCACTGGGGGAAGTGAGGCCGCCTTCCTTTTTCTCCACCGTGACGCCGGCATAGTTGGCCACCTTCTGGTGACTGCCGGTGAGACGGTTGAACAATGCGGTTTTACCACAGTTGGGGGCGCCTACCAGGGCAGCCACGGCATTCGGAAGGGTTTGTGCGGTCATGGTCAGGTGCGGGTAATTTTGATGGCTGCAGCCTCCGTGCGGCGCAGCGCGAAGGTGGAAGTGCCGATGCGCACGGCGATGGGGTCGCCACTGGGAAAGCCCCGGCGCACTACGCGCACCCGCTCTCCGGGCACGAAACCCAATTCCATCAGGCGACGCACGCCTTCCTCGCCCAGACGGGCGTCAGCGCCTTCGTCCAGGCTGACCTCGGTGATCACACCAGACTCGCCAGGAGCCAGATGCGTGACACGGTGGATTCGGTTTTTCATGGGCACCATTTCGTTGTTCAGGATCAGTATAAACGAGAATGTTTCTTATTTACAATGGGTGGTTCACGGGTCGTCCACTGGGGACAGACCCCAGTGCTGCGTGGGCCGCATGATAAGATATGGGTACTTTCGCAACCCTTTTCTCTCCCAAATTTCCATGACGACACCTGCAACCCTGATACTCACCCGCCCTGATGACTGGCATGTGCACCTGCGGGATGGGGAGGGCATGCGGGACGTGGTGGCCGATACCGTCCGCCAGTTTGCCCGCGCCATCGTCATGCCCAACCTCAAGCCGCCCGTGGCCACGGTGGCACAGGCCGAGGCCTACCGGGAGCGCATCCTGGCCGCCTTGCCCAAGGGCAGCGACTTCACGCCACTCATGACGCTGTATCTCACCGAGGCCACGTTGCCGCTGGAAATCGAGCGCGCGCGGCGCACGGGCTGGATTCACGCAGTCAAATATTACCCCGCCGGCGCAACCACGCATTCCGAAGCAGGGGTGCGCGACCTGGCCCATTGTCGCGAAACCCTGAAGGCCATGGAGGACCTGGGCCTGCCCTTGCTGATTCATGGCGAAGTCACTGATGCTGCGGTGGATGTGTTCGATCGCGAACGCGTGTTCATTGAGCGCCACCTGATCCCCCTGGTCCAGCGCTATCCCAGGCTGAAGGTGGTGCTGGAGCACATCACCACGGCCTCAGCGGTCAAGTTCGTCCTGACGGCCGAAGACAATGTGGCGGCCACGGTGACGCCCCACCACCTGCTCTACAACCGCAATGCCCTGTTCCAGGGTGGGGTCCGTCCCCATTATTACTGCCTGCCCGTGCTAAAGCGCGAGGAACACCGCCAGGCGCTGGTCCGTGCGGTCGCCTCGGGCAACCCCAAGTTCTTTCTGGGCACCGACAGCGCGCCTCATGCGCGCAACACCAAGGAGAATGCCTGCGGCTGTGCCGGCATCTACAGTGCCCACGCGGCGCTCGAGCTCTATGCCGAGGCCTTCGAGGCCGCCGGGGCGCTGGACAGGCTGGAAGGGTTTGCCAGCCATTTCGGAGCAGATTTTTACGGATTGCCGCGCAATACCTCGCGGGTGACCCTGGTGCGCGAATCCTGGACCGTGCCTGCCGGGCATCCCTTTGGCCAGGACACGCTGGTGCCGCTGCGTGCCGGAGAACAGGTCGCCTGGAGGCTGCAGGCACTGAACTAGGATAGAATGTCAGGCGAAGCTGGCTGGGCAGTCGCCGCGTGCCTCTGGCACGGGGAGGAAAGTCCGGGCTCCACAGAGCAGGATGCCGGTTAACGACCGGAGGCCGTGAGGCCATGGAAAGTGATACAGAGACTCAAACCGCCGAAGCGCTGCGCAAGCAGGGCTGGCAAGGGTGAAAAGGTGCGGTAAGAGCGCACCGCGGACACGGCAACGTGGACGGCAAGTTAAACCCCATCCGGAGCAAGACCAAATAGGGAAGCAATCGCGTGGCTCGCGCGGCTTCCGGGTAGGTTGCTGGAGCGACCGGGTAACCGGCCGCCTAGAGGAATGACTGTCCTCGACAGAACCCGGCTTACAGGCCAGCTTCTTTTCTTTTCATCGCGTTCTGCGAACCCCTCCCTGAGTCGTTTCGGCAGCATTCCTGCCGCCCCTTCTTTCCCTCAAAAAAATCAGCCAGTTGGGCTGAATAAACCTTGACCCTGTTTTATCGTTGCCCTATAGTGGAAAAAAGTAGGAAGAAATGGGATTTTGTGGTCAATTGAGGGGGGAAGGGGAAGATTGTGTTTCAGGGACCATCAGAAATCAGTCTGGACGCCAAAGGCCGGCTAGCGATTCCCACCCGCTACCGCGATGCCCTGCGCGCCCAGGGCGAGGGTCATCTGGTCATCACTGCCCACCCGCACCGTTGCCTGCTGCTCTATCCGCGCCCGTCCTGGGAGCCCATCCGGGACGCCATCATGAAAAAATCCGGACTCGATCGCCAGACCACCCTGTTGCAGGGGTTGCTGGTGGGTCATGCCGACGACGTGGAAATGGATGCGGCGGGCCGAGTCCTGGTGTCGCCGGCCCTGCGCCGCTTTGCCGGCATCGAGCGCGAGCTGATGATGTTTGGCCAGGGCAGCCATTTCAAACTCTGGAACCCTGCCGCCTGGGACAAGCAATTCGAGGAAATCGAAAAGCTGGGCCCCGATCTGGTGCCGGCAGGCATGGAAGATCTTTCGCTCTAGCGATGACCCACAGCGAAATGGGCCGCGCTGCCATGCAACATATCACCGTCCTTCTCGCTGAAGCAGTCGACGCCCTGGCCATCCAGCCGGCTGGTACCTATGTGGATGGCACCTTTGGCCGCGGCGGGCATAGCCGCCGCATCCTCGAAGCGCTGGGACCTGCGGGTCGCCTCATTGCGCTGGATCGCGATGCCGAAGCCGTTCAGGCGGGATCAACGGTGCGCGACCCCCGCTTTGAAATCGTCCGCGCCCATTTTTCCAGCCTGGCCGAAGTGCTGCGCGAACGCGGGCTTGCCCAGGTGGATGGCGTGTTGCTGGATCTGGGCATTTCCTCTCCCCAGATCGATGATGCCGTGCGCGGTTTCAGTTTTCGCCTCGACGGGCCTCTGGACATGCGCATGGATACGGCGCGCGGCGAGCCCGCCAGCGCATGGCTGGCGCACGCCGAGCGTGACGAGATTGCCCGGGTCATTCGCGAGTATGGCGAAGAGCGTTTTGCCCGGCAGATTGCCCAGGCCATCGTGACCGCCCGTACCCTGGAACCCATAGAGACCACCGGACAGCTGGCGCGCATCGTGGCCTCGGCCGTGCGCACGCGTGAGGCAGGACAGGATCCTGCCACGCGCACGTTTCAGGCCTTGCGCATTCATCTCAATCGCGAGCTGCAGGAAATTGCCGAGGTTCTGCCTCAGGCGCTGGCAGCGCTCAATACGGGTGGGCGCCTTGTGGTGATCAGCTTTCATTCCCTGGAAGACCGCATCGTCAAGCAGTTCATGCGCGAGCAGGCACAGCCGCCGGAAATTCCACGCGGTTTTGCAGTGCGCGAGGCGGACCGCCCGGTGCCGCGCCTGTGTCTGGTCGGAAAGGCGGTTCGTCCTTCGGCGCAAGAGGTTGCCGCCAATCCCCGCTGCCGCAGCGCCGTCATGCGCGTGGCAGAGAGGACGGCCGCATGAGCCGCCTCAACATCCTCCTGTTTGCCGTGGCAGTGGCCCTCGCCATAAGCGTGGTGCATGCCCAGCATCGGGCGCGCCGGCTGTTCGTTGATCTGCAGAAAGAAAAGGATGTCGCAGAACAACGGGTTGCCGAATGGAACCAGCTGCAGATCGAACAGGGCATGCTGGCTTCCAGCCACCGCATCGAGGAAGGTGCGGTGCATGGATTGCAAATGCAACTACCCACTTCTGCCAGAACCCGCATGATTGTGGTCGGGCAGCCGCAACCTCAGGGGGCGCGATGAACGTCGGCGTCAACAGCGCGCGTCTTAACCTGCGACTGGACGGATGGCGTTCGCGCTTGCTGCTGATTGCGCTGGTAAGCTGTTTTGCCGGCCTCGTGGGGCGTGCCGCCTGGCTGCAGGGATTTCATGCAGGCTTTTTGCAGCAGAAGGGCGAGGAACGCTACAGCCGTGTCATCGAGATGCCGGCCAGCCGCGGTATCATTCGAGATCGCAATGGCCAGCCGCTGGCCATCAGCACGCCTTCGGAATCCATCTGGGCAAGCCGCGAGGACGTGACGCTCTCGCCCCAGCAGAACAAGTCGCTGGCGGACCTGCTGCACATGGACCCCAAGGAGCTGGCCCAGCGCCTCAACAGCGGCCGCGGCAACTTCGTCTACCTCAAGCGTCAGGTGGCTCCGGAAGTGGCGCAGCAGATCATGGGGCTCAAGATTGCGGGCTTGTTCCAACAGCATGGATTTCACCGGGCCTACCCCAAGGGAGAGGAGACTGCGCACCTCGTAGGCTTTACCGATGCCGACGACCATGGCCAGGAGGGCGTGGAACTGGCCTACCAGAAAGAACTGGGTGGCAGTGCCGGAGCCCGTCGGGTGATCAAGGATCGTGCAGGGCACATCATCGAGGATGTGGAAAGCATTCGTGTGCCGCGACCCGGGCAGGACATCGCGCTGAGCGTGGATGGGCGCATCCAGCATCTGGCGTATCGCGAACTGCGCAATGCTGTGACGGTCAACCGGGCCAAGGCCGGGGCTGTGGTCATTCTGGATACACGCACCGGCGAAGTGCTGGCGTTGGCCAATTATCCCGACTATGACCCCAACAACCGCGATCATCTCTCTGGTGCGCAACTGCGCAATCGTGCCATCACCGACACCTTCGAGCCAGGCTCCACCCTGAAGCCGTTCACCATCGCCACGGCGCTGGAAGCTGGCAAAGTTACTCCCAATACCGTCATTCCCACTGGCGGTGGGCAGTTGACCATCGGTCCCAGTACCATTCGCGACACGCATCCCTTTGCCTCACTCACGGTGGCCCAGGTGATCCAGCATTCCAGCAACGTGGGCGCGGCGCGCATCGCCTTGTCCCTGCCCTCCGAAACCCTGTGGAACATGTTTACCGACGTGGGGTTTGGCCAGACTCCCAAATTGGGGTTTCCAGGCGAAGCCGGCGGTCGGGTGCGTCCCTTCAGATCCTGGAAACCCATCGAGCAGGCCACCATGTCCTATGGCAACGGTATTTCGGTGAGCCTTATCCAGTTAGCCCGGGCCTACACCATTTTCGCCAACGGCGGGCAGTTGCGTCCGCTCTCGCTGACCCGGGTCAGTACACCGCCCGCCGGGCGTCAGGTCATTTCGGCGCTGACGGCGCGCGAGGTGACCGACATGCTGGAGCTGGTGGTCAAGCCCGAGGGTACGGCGCCGGCAGCCCAGGTCAAAGGCTATCGCGTGGCTGGCAAGACCGGCACCGCACATAAGGTGGTGGGTGGGCGTTATGCCAATCGTTATGTGGCATCCTTTGTGGGTTTTGCCCCGGCCTCGGCGCCGCGCGTGCTGATTGCCATCATGATCGACGAGCCG
>JAJZHC010000071.1 GCA_021804705.1 Pseudomonadota bacterium | reverse complement strand
TGACAGTCTGGCAGCCCTGATTGTGCACGATGAGGGCCACCTCGATGAAGCCATCAATATGTACCATACAGCGTTGCGCCATTATCCGGATCAACGGGCTCTCAATTACGGGTACATCCAAACGCTACTCGATGCACATCGTGATCAGGAAGCACTAGATGTCATCAATAACAGGCTGATGTTGTCGCGCGGCGATTACCATTTGTATGATTTGCAGGCCAGGGCCTATGCACATCTCGACAAGCAGTTGCTGAGCCACCAGGCTCTGGCTGAGTCGTATTTACGCCAGGGCAACCTGACAGCGGCGTTGGATCAGCTGCAAATTGCAGTAAAAAGCGATGACGGCGACTTTTACCAAAATTCCAGCGTGGAAGCGCGCATACGCGAAATCAAAAAAGAGCTCAATGCGCAAAACAAGAAAGGGGACCGCTCAAAGCTGAGCGGTTCCTTTACCGGGCACTGATCAGCCCCGTTTTTGCAGCCGTGCCAGTTGGCCTTGAATCTCTTTCAGGGTTACAGAGAAGCGTTCCATCCTCTCACGTTCCTGGGCTACGACCGTAGCAGGTGCGCGCTCCACAAACCCTGGATTGTCGAGCTTGGCCTGAGCCTTGACGAGATCCTCCTTCAGCTTGGCAATCTGTTTGTTGAGTCTCTCCGTTTCGGCGGCCACGTCAATTTCGATTTTCAGCATCAGCTGGATGTCGCCTACCACGGCAACGGGGGCATCGGCATCGGGCAACCCTGCTGACTGTGGCGAGACTTCTGAGAGACGGGCCAAGAATTGCAGGTAACCTTCCAGGCCCGAAAGCTTTTGGGTGTTACCGCTTGTCAGGAGAGGAACGCGTTCGCCAGGCCCCACGTTCATTTCACTGCGTAGGGTGCGGCATGCGTTGACGAGTTCCTTGAGCAGCCCCAAGGCTTCCGAAGCAGTCGCGTCGCGCTTTTCATTCTGGGGTTGAGGGTAGGGCTGAAGCATGACGCTGGCCCCCGATTTGCCGGCGAGCGGTGCAACCCTTTGCCATAACTCTTCCGTGATGAACGGAATGATGGGGTGCGCCAGGCGCAGTGTTGCCTCCAGCACACGAACCAACGTCCGGCGCGTACCGCGCTGAACTGCATCATCCGCCTGTGCGAGTTGGGTCTTGGCAAGCTCCACATACCAGTCGCAATATTCGTCCCACAGGAATTCATAAAGCGCCCGCGCTGCCAGGTCAAAACGATAGGTTTTGAACGCTTCGTGCACGGCGGCTTCGGCATCCTGCAAGCGGCTGATGATCCAGCGGTCTGCAACGGACAATGAGACGGGCAGGGCAGGGTCCAGTCCGCAATCCTGTCCCTCCACGTTCATCAGTACATAGCGTGTGGCATTCCAAAGCTTGTTGCAGAAGTTGCGGTAGCCTTCGCATCGCTGCAAATCAAACTTAATGTCGCGCCCATGGGTGGCGAGGCTGGCGAAGGTAAAGCGCAACGCGTCGGTGCCAAAACTTGGAATGCCGTCCGGAAATTCCTTGCGGGTGCTTATTTCAATGGCGGCAGCCTGCTTGGGGTCCATCAAGTTGCTGGTGCGCTTTTGCACCAGCGATTCCAGGCCAATGCCGTCGATCAGGTCAATGGGGTCCAGGATGTTGCCCTTGGACTTGCTCATTTTCTGACCGTGGGCATCGCGCACCAATCCGGTGACATAGACCTCTTCGAAGGGCACGTGGCCGGTGAAGTGGGTGGTCATCATGATCATGCGTGCCACCCAGAAGAAGATGATGTCAAAGCCCGTGACCAGCACGCTCGAAGGCAGGAATGTGCCCAGCTCGGCAGTTTTATCGGGCCATCCCAGCGTGGAAAAAGGCCAGAGTGCCGATGAAAACCATGTGTCGAGAACGTCCTCATCCTGTGTCAGTGTCTTGCCGCCAGCAATGATGACCGCTTCAGCTTTGGTTTCAGCCACATACACGCGTCCTTCATCGTCATACCAGGCGGGGATGCGGTGCCCCCACCAGAGTTGGCGGGAAATGCACCAGTCCTGGATGTTGTCCAGCCAGTGGTTGTAGGTGCTGGTCCAGTTTTCGGGAACGAAACGGATTTTCCCTTCCCTGATGACTGAGAGGGCGTTGTCAGCCATGCCCGTCATGGAGACAAACCACTGGTCGGAGAGCATGGGTTCGATGACCTGTCGGGTGCGATCCCCGCGCGGGACCATCAGCTTGTGCGACTTCACACTATCCAGCAAACCCTGGGCTTCAAGATCGGCCAGGATGCGGGTACGCGCCTCAAAGCGGTCCATGCCGCGGTAGGCTTTGGGTGCGTTGTCGTTGATGCGGGCGTCCAGGGTGAAAATGGAAATGGGTTCAAGCTGATGCCGCTGTCCTACCTGGTAGTCGTTGAAATCGTGGGCCGGCGTAATCTTCACGCAGCCGGTGCCGAAAGCGGGGTCCACATAGGTGTCGGCAATAATGGGAATGTTGCGCCCGGTCAGGGGTAGCAGTACATGCTGTCCGATCATGTGTCGGTAGCGCGGGTCATCCGGATGAACCGCCACGGCCATGTCACCCAGCATTGTTTCAGGACGGGTGGTGGCCACTACCAGCGCGCCCTGGCCGGATGCGAGCGGATAACGAATATGCCAGAGCTTGCCGTCTTCTTCTTCCGACACCACTTCCAGGTCGGACACGGCAGTTTGCAACACGGGGTCCCAGTTGACCAGACGTTTGCCGCGGTAGATCAGCCCTTCGCGATAAAGCTGCACAAATACCCGAGCCACAGCCCTGCTCAAGCCCTCGTCCATGGTGAAGCGTTCGCGGGACCAATCACAGGAACTGCCCAGACGGCGCATTTGGCGGGTAATGGTGGAACCCGATTGTTCCTTCCACTGCCATACCCGCTCGAGGAAAGCGTCGCGTCCCATCGTACGGCGATCCAGTTGTTGTGCTTCCAGCTGCCTTTCCACCACGATCTGGGTGGCGATGCCGGCATGGTCCGTGCCGGCCTGCCACAACACGTTGTCTCCCATCATGCGGCGATACCGAATCAAGCAATCCATGAGGGTGTGCTGGAAAGCGTGACCCATGTGCAGCGTGCCGGTGACGTTGGGTGGGGGCAGCAGGATGCAGTATGGTCTGGCATTTGCATCCATGGAGGCCTTGAAATAGCCGCGTGATTCCCATTCGGCGTACCAGCGGGCCTCGATGGGGTGGGGTTCAAAGCTTTTTGCGATTTCCATGGGGTTAGATCTTTGAATGGCTCAAATCGTGGGAGTGAATTTCAAATCCACGGTCCCTATAAAATATGAAGCGTTCCCTGGCCAGTTTGCGATCCTGGTCGTCCAGGCTCACGATCTCGATCAGGCGCTCAAATCGCGAAAAATATTCCGGGCGCTCCGGATGCAGGTTGATCAGAATCTGATCGGTACTGGGTTCCACTGCAGCAGCATCGATAATGATGGGCGTCTCCTTGGCCAGAGCATGGTCCGATTTGCAGTGGGGGATGAACCCTGTCGAAGGGTGAGTCCATAGTCCTTGATCCAGCCTGGAAGCGGCGGCATCATCGGCTACCCGCACCCACACGTTCAAACCGCGATCCCAGGCTTTGCCGATGAGTTGGATGGCGACGGGCAGCTTGTCCAGTACATGGGTATAAAAATCGATCCGAGTCACGATGCCATTACTGTCCGCTGCGTTGGATCAGGTAGCGGCAAAACAACTTGACCGGACGCCCTGTGGCTCCCTTGTCCTTGCCGCCCTTGTAGGCGACGCCAGCGATGTCGAGGTGGGCCCAACGCATCTTTCGGGTAAAACGGGCCAGAAAACTCGCTGCGGTAATGCTGCCACCAGGCCTGCCTGCCACATTGGCCATGTCGGCAAAGTTGGTTTTAAGTCCGTCCTGATACTCTTCCCACAGGGGCATGGGCCAGGCACGATCCCCGGTGTAATCGCCTGCTGCCTTCAACTTTTCGCACAGCTTGTCATCGTTGGCAAACAGCCCAGCCGCTTCATGCCCCAGTGCGATGACGCAAGCGCCCGTCAGGGTGGCCACGTCGATGATGGTGTCGGGTTGAAACTTTTCTGCGTAGGTGAGGGCATCACACAGGATGAGGCGGCCTTCGGCATCCGTATTGAGAATTTCTATGGTTTGCCCGGACATGCTGCGAACGATGTCGCCCGGCCGAGTGGCATTGCCATCAGGCATGTTTTCACAGGTGGGGATGACGGCAATCAGGTTAATGGGGAGTTTCATTTCAGCCACGGCGCGCATGGTGCCAAAAACGCTGGCAGCGCCGCACATGTCAAATTTCATCTCGTCCATTTCCGGTGCCGGCTTAAGCGAAATGCCGCCAGTGTCAAAGGTGATGCCCTTGCCTACCAACACCACCGGTTTCTGGTTTTTTGCCGCGCCGGCGTAGTGCATGACGATCAGCTTGGGGGGCTGACGGCTGCCTGCGGCCACCGCGAGCAACGCACCCATGCCCAGTTTTTCCATGTGGGCCTGTTCCAGTACTTCAACCTTCAATTTCCATCGTTTGCCCAAGGATTTTGCGCTTTGGGCAAGATAGGATGGAGTGCAGAGATTGGGGGGCATATTGCCAAGATCGCGTGTCAAAGCCATGCCGTTGGCAATGGCCTGGCAGCGTGAGATGAGGGTGGCAAGCGCAGCCGGCTTGATTTTTTCGGAAGCAGGAATGGCCACCTGGGATAGCGTGCAGGCGGGGTCCTGCTTGTCGGCCACTCTTGTAATGCGATAACTGGATTCACGGGCGGTCAGAATCAGTTGCTCCAGATTCCATTCTTCATCGCGATCTGCCACGGAAATTTCTGTGAGGCAAAATAGCGCGTCCTTGGCGCCTGTGCCGTCGAGCGTCTGTACGACGCTGCGCACCAGAGTGCGGTATTCACGGTCATTGAGTTTTTTTTCCGAGCCGGTGCTCACCAGGAGAACCCTTTCTGCGGCGACTCCAGGAACACCGAAGAGCAGCAGGGACTGGCCCAATTTGGCGGAAAGATCGCCCTGTTTGAGCAGGCGGGACAGATGCTGTCCTGCCGCGGCGTCCAAGGCCTTGGCGCTCGGCGACAGGCGACGGCCTTCGGCAACACCGACGACGACACATCCGGTACGGACTTTCTCGGGCGATTGAGCTTTTATGCTAAATTCCACAGTATCTCTCCAGGCGATTTGCTTAATATTGCGAATAAAAACGGAAATTATGATCTTCAGTCGTTCGCTTCGCAAGGAATTCAGCCGGACTGCCGTCATGGCCCTGATGGTGCTGTTGTCCATCCTTTTGACTGTCACCGTGGTCAAATTGCTGGGCTTGGCCGCTGGCGGGGCACTATCTGCCGATGCAGTCGCCGCCATGGTGGCTTTTGGCGCGCTCACCTATCTGCCAGTCATCCTGTCAGCGGCAGTATTTACCGCGCTTTTGATGACACTGACGCGGTGCTATCGCGACTCTGAAATGATCATTTGGCTGAGCTCCGGGGTCAGCCTGTCCCGATTCGTTCGTCCGGTCCTGGCCTTTGCGCTGCCCATGGCATTGGTTGTGGCTCTCATGAGTCTCGTGGTCTCTCCATGGGCTATTGGCAAGCGGGCAGAATACCAGACTAAGCTGGACAGCCGCGACGAGACCTCACAGATCACGCCGGGGGTGTTTCGCGAATCACGCCAATCTGACCAGGTGTTTTTCGTCGATGCCATCAGCGAAAGCAAGGACAAGGTGTCCAATGTATTCGTGCAGTCCGTGCAGGATCACAAGCTGGGCGTCATCGCTGCCAACAAAGGGTTCGTGGCGGCTCACCCAAACGGAGACCGGTTTATCGTGCTGCAGCAGGGGCGGCGTTATGAAGGCGAAGCCGGCACAGCCAGCTATTCGTTGATTGATTTTGATGAGGCACAGTTGCGGGTGGACCAGAAAGGGGTCAGCAGCAGCGCCATTTCAGTCAAATCCATGAATGTGGGGCAGCTTTTCAACAATCCCACACTGGACGGATGGGGAGAGATTCATTGGCGTCTGGGGCTGCCCATCAGCCTCATCGTGCTGGCTGTCTTTGCCATTCCGCTGTCTTACGTCAATACGCGGGGTGGGCGCTCTTCCAACATGATTTTCGCTTTGCTGGCATACATGGTGTATTACAACACCATGAGCATCGCGCAAGCCTGGGTGGTGCAGGGCAGGCTTTCTCCCTGGGTTGGAATCTTTCCTGTGCACCTGCTGTTTTTGACGCTGGGAGTACTGCTATTGCAGCGCCGACAGTGGCTCTGGTCACCGCGTTGGTTACTTTCCTACGTGCGCCGACGTAGCACGTAGAAAGTAGCTCACATCAATTTCATGGACCTTGGATATGAAACTCCGGTATAATTCGCGGCCTTCGGAGAGGTGGATGAGCGGTTTAAGTCGCACGCCTGGAAAGCGTGTTTAGGTGAATAACCTAACGCGGGTTCGAATCCCGCCCTCTCCGCCAGTAGTGTTGCCTCGCGTTACGCCTTGATGATTGCCGCAAGTTGAGAGGTCAGTCCCTCCAGTACGTCGCGCGTTCCGCGTACACGAAAGAACGCGCCTTCGGTATCCGAATGCTCTTCCAATACCTCACAACCTGAAAAAATCTCACCGCGCAGTTTCTGTGCCGACCAGGGAAGAAACAATTCGGTTTCTATGAGATCCTTCCGGAAAAACGCGACGATAGCTTTGTGCAGCATTGCTACATCATCCCTGTGGCGCGCACTCATGACGAAGCAGTCCGGGTACCGCGCGCACAACATGGCTTCATGTTCGGCCTGTGCTGTGGCATCGCCTACTTGGTCCATCTTGTTGAATACGCGAATGCGGGGTACGGTCTCAGCTCCGATCTCGGCAAGTACCTTGTCGGTGACCTCCAACTGACGTTCAAACCCTGGGTCGCTGGCATCGATGACATGAAGCAGCAACGAAGCGTCAAGGGCTTCCTCAAGGGTTGATTTGAATGAGGCCACCAGTCCATGAGGCAGGTTCTTGATGAAGCCTACCGTGTCGCTGACCAGGACGTGAGGCACGGTCTCAGGATAAAGTGCGCGTACGGTAGTGTCGAGC
>JAJZHC010000070.1 GCA_021804705.1 Pseudomonadota bacterium | reverse complement strand
CTGATTGGTCGCCCGAGCACCCTTGTAATCCTTGAGGGACAACTGATTCATACCCACCCAGTACAGGGCATTGACTGTTTTGGGATCTTTCGGATTGGCTTTGCGAAAGGCCTGAAACTGTTTGAGCGAAGCGGCATAGTCACCCTTGTTGAAGGCGGCGAGTGCGCTGTCGTATGAAGCAGGCGCTGGAGTGGCCTCGGCTGCTTTGGTGTCCGGCGCAGCATCGGTGACGAGCGCCGTATCTGCAGGCTTGGACGCCGCTTCCAGCAACTTCAAACGAGAGTCGAGGTCGAGGTACAGCTCGTGGACATGCTTGTCCACGGTGTCAATCTGGTTACCCAGCACGTCGAGCTTGCCGCGCAACTGGGCCAGATCCTGGCTCAGGGTATCGAGTTTGTTGACCGTATCCGGGTAGCTTTCCAGGATGGATTCCATCCGGGTGACGCGCTCATCCAGGGTTTGTTGTTGTTTGCTCAAAGCTTCATGCTGGGCCTTGAGATCTGCCAACCCCTGCCGCGCCTCGTCATCGCTAAACAACCCTCCCTGTGCTGCAGAGGAAGCCAGCAACAGAAGGAACAAGGCCCCGGGAAGCCCCGGGGCCCAGCAAAACGCTTGTTTCTTCAACGATTACTCGCCTTGGTAGACGATGTCGGTGCGGCGGTTTTCAGCCCAAGCCGCTTCGTTGTGGCCAGGATTGCGGGGTTTTTCCTTGCCGTAGCTCACGGTTTCCATCTGGCTGTCCTTCACGCCCTTGGCGGCCAGCACCTTGCGGACGCTGTCGGCACGGCGTTGACCCAGACCGAGGTTGTATTCGCGGCTGCCGCGCTCATCGCAGTTACCCTGCAAGGTAACCTTGGCAGCGCTGTGGCTCACCAGGAAGTCGCCGTGGGCATCCACGACCGGCTTGTATTGGTCCTTGACGGCATACTTGTCGAAATCGTAATAAATGCCGCGCTGACCCAGGGCCCCACCCACACCTTTCGCGGGGTACAGTGCCTGCTTGACGGGCTCAGCAGCAGGAGCGGCTGGAGCGACGGCAGCCGGAGCGGCGGTCTTTTCAGCGGCTGGAGCGGCAGTGGTTGCGGGAGGGGTGGAACTGCAGGCGGCCAGAACACTGGTCACTGCTAGTGCAAGTATCGTTTTTTTCATGATGATCCTCTATTGTTGAGCGGGGTAAGTCAAATCGTCTCCAAGGGGCGTAAACCAGCACCCGGCACGCTAACGGTTCAACCCCAAATTCGGTTTACTGAATCGGCCCCCAAACCGGCTCATAAACATCTCCGGTCTGGGTCGTCAATTTCTGCCTAACGCGTCCGTCAGTGCTAACGATAGCAAGAATTCCGCGCTCTTGCACCTCCGTCGAGTACAAAATGTACTTGCCATTGGGGGCGAAGGTGGGTGATTCGTCCAGCGAGGTGTCGGTCATCACCTGGGTCTGGCCGTTGGTGAGATCCTGCAACATCACGTGAAACTGGCCCTCGCTGCGCTGTACATAGACCATTTGCTTGCCGTCAGGGCTCAGCCGTGGTGACACGGCATAGGTGCTGCCGTAGGTCAGGCGCTGGGGCACTTCCCCGCTGTTGGTGGCAGACACCCGGTAAATTTGAGGCCCACCGTCGCGGTCCGAGGTGAAATACAGCATCTGGCCGTCCGCTGAAAACACCGGTTCCGTGTCAATACCGCTACTCGTCATGACCCGACGCACCGGCCCAGTGCCATCGGCACTGATCATGTAGATCTGTGAATGACCATCCTTGGTCAGGACCACGGCAAGCTCCTTGCCGTCGGAAGTCCAGGCTGGTGCGCTGTTACTGCCCTTGAAGCTTGCCACGATCTTGCGTGCCCCGGTGGCCAGCGTCTGCACCACCACCATCGGCCGCTTCAGCTCGAAAGTCACGTAGGCCATGCGCTTGCCATCAGGAGACCAGCGCGGCGAGATGATGGGCTCGTTGGCAGTCAGCATGGTCTGTTCGTTGAAACCGTCACTATCCGCCACCTTGAGGCTGCGTTTATTGCCGTTTTTGGTGATATAGGCAATCCGGGAGCTGAACATGCCCTTGTCACCAGTGAGGTTCTCGAAAATGGCGTCGGCAATGTGGTGGGCCACCATGCGGTACTGTTCGTGGGTGCCCTGAAACGCCATGTTAAGGCGTGCCACCTGGGTATTGACGTCCACCAGGCGAAAACGCGCCTCCATGAGATGGTTAGGCAGTTCCTGCACGTTGCCCACCACCAGATAGTCGGCATGGCGATTGCGCCAGTCATCCCAATGCACGTCTTCCACGTCGGCCGGCGCCGGCTTCACATCCGTGGCGTCCAATACAGAAAACAGTCCGGAACGCGTGAGATCTGCTCCCACGATGGGCGAAAGCGCATGCTCGCCGGCACTTTCCTGGGCAAAAGGCAAAATCACGATGGGAATCTGGTGGCTGCCCTGGGTGACGATCTCGAGGGTGATGTCGGCCCGCGCGGAAACCGGGGCCACGACCAAAAGGATAGCAATAAAACGAAGCAGGTTATTTTTCATGTTTCAACTGTAAATGGGTCGTCCGGAACTCCCGGCGTAATTCCGGTTCGGCCGGAAGCGGCAACGGCTGGGAACGCATGATACCGCGAACCACGGCCTGGTCGTAAAGCGCATTGCCGCTCGACTTGACGATCTTGACCGGCATCATGACTTCGCCCGTGGGCAGGACAGTAAGGTCCACCTCCAGGGTCGTGCCGCTGGGCACGCCCTCGGGGACTTCGGTGTTGCCCCGTATCTTGTTGATGATGGCGAATTTGTAGCGGTCAATCAGTGCGGCTTTCGCATCCTGGGCCGCTTTGGCTAGCTGGGCGGCTTTCTTACGCTGCGCCTCCTCTTGTTGCTGCTCCTTCAGGGCCTCGGCGCGCTGCTGACGGATTTGGTCGGCCACGGCGCGTTCCCGATTCTGAGTCTGTTTTTTTGCCTCAAGTTCCCTTTCCTGCTTTTTCTTGAGGGCAATGTCCGCAGCCGAGGGAGCGGGCGGCGGTGCCGGTTGCACCGGCTTGACTGGTGCGGGCGCAGGTGGTGGCGGCGCGGGCGCCGGCGGTGGTGCCGGTTGGGGCATGGGCGGCTTGGTCACCGTGGCAGGCGCTGGCAGTTCGGACCAGAGTTCGGCCTCCACCGGGGCTACCACCTGATGCTGCCAGGCCACCCCGAACACCAGCACCATCACAAACAGGATATGCACCGAGACGGCCAGCACCCAGGCCCAGGGGCTCACTCCACGAGCAGCGGACAGGGGCCGATTCAACTGGACCTCGGTCGCGCCAGCAGCCCTATCCGCTTGACGTCAGCCTGTTTCAACAGATCCATCAGGCGCAGCACCTCTTCATAACGCACATTGCGATCCGCCGCGATGACGACCGGCTGGTTGGGCTGACTGGCCTGACTGGCCTTGAGCAGCGCCACCAGCTGGCCGCGGGCCACCGGCATCTCACCCTGCCCCTTCAGGGGGTCCACGACGCTGAGGCTGCCATCCAGACGCAAGGTCACCTGGATGGGCTGTTGGGGTTCGGCCAGATTCTGGCCCACCGAGGGCAAGTCCACCTGTCCGGGATTGATGAGGGGAGCGGTCACCATGAAGATCACCAGCAATACCAGCATCACATCAATGTAGGGCACCACATTGATCTGGCTCATCATGCGGCGAGGTTTGCGAAGCATGGCCTAGCGTCCGTGAGTAGGCTTGATCTGCCGTTGCAGGATATTGGAAAACTCTTCCATGAAGCTTTCAAAGCGAATGGCCAGGCGGTCGATTTCGTGTGCGTAACGGTTGTAGGCCACTACCGCAGGAATCGCGGCAAACAGGCCCATGGCCGTCGCCACCAGAGCCTCGGCAATGCCCGGCGCCACATGAGCCAGCGTGGCCTGACCCACGTTGGCCAGCCCCCGAAACGCGTTCATGATGCCCCACACCGTGCCAAACAAGCCCACATAAGGGCTGACCGAGCCTACGGTGGCGAGAAAGGCCAGATGGGATTCCAGGGCATCCATTTCGCGCTGGAAGGTGGCCTTCATGGCACGCTGCACGCCACTTGTCACTGCGGTGGCCTCCAGCGTACCGCCGGTGCGGTGGCGCAGAAACTCGCGGAACCCGGCTTCGAAAATCCGCTCCAGCGAACCCGTGTCGGTGCTGTTGGCTGCCGTGCGCTGATAAAGCGTATTGAGATCGGTGCCGCTCCAGAAGCTTTCTTCAAACTGGGTGGTTTCGCGACGCGCGCGACGCACGGTCAGCATCTTCGAGAAGATGTAGGACCACGACATCAGCGACACCAGCAGCAGCAGGCCCATCACGATCTGCACCAGCACGCTGGCGTGCGTGACCAGAGACAGCAATGAAATATCCGTAGTAACGTTCACGCATCCACTCCCAAGGCAAGGCGCATGCTGTCGGGCACGCTGACCGATTTGAAATTGTCGAGGCTGACGCTGATCACCCGCACCGTGGCGCGCGCCAGTTCTGTGTCGCCGCGGATCACCCGCTGATCGAAGGCCATCAGACCGCGGCGCATTTCCACCAGTTCCGCGCTGGCCTGCAAATAATCGCCCAGGCGTGCGGGGCGCAAAAACTTGATGTCGAGCGAACGCACCACGAACAGGATGCCCACTTCGTGGGCCACCCGGTCGTGGTCGAAACCGCGTTCGCACAGCCATTCGGTACGTGCGCGTTCCATATAGCGCAAATAGTTGGCGTGGTACACCACACCACCTGAATCCGTATCTTCGTGGTAGATGCGCAAGGGCACCGTGGTTTTGTTGGGTTTCATGGCAAAACCTACAATAAGGGCGCGCTGCCTGTGTTGCCAGGCAACCCGAAATGCTGATAGGCAAGCGCCGTGGCTACCCGACCGCGCGTGGTGCGCTGCAGGTAGCCCTGCTGGATCAGATAAGGTTCCAGCACGTCCTCGATGGTGTCGCGTTCCTCACCAATGGCGGCTGCGAGATTATCCACGCCCACCGGGCCGCCAGCAAACTTTTCGATGACCGTCAGCAGCAGCTTGCGGTCCATCAGATCCAGCCCCATGGTGTCCACGTCCAGCATGAGCAGGCCTGCATCGGCCACGCTGCGGGTGACTTCACCCGAAGCCTTGACCTCGGCATAGTCGCGCACCCGGCGCAACAGGCGGTTGGCAATGCGCGGAGTGCCGCGCGAGCGGCGCGCAATTTCCGTGGTGCCGCTGGCGTCAATGACCATTTCCAGCAGCCGGGCGGAGCGGGCCACGATGTGGGCCAGCTCGTCCACCGTATAAAACTCCAGGCGCGCCACGATGCCAAAACGGTCACGCAGGGGATTGGTCAGCATGCCCGCACGCGTGGTGGCGCCAATCAGCGTGAAGGGCGGCAAGTCGAGCTTGACGGAACGGGCACCAGGACCCTCGCCAATCATGATGTCGATCTGGTAATCCTCGAGCGCCGGGTACAGGATTTCCTCCACCACCGGATTGAGGCGATGAATCTCGTCGATGAACAGCACATCGTTGGGCTCGAGGTTGGTGAGAATGGCCGCAAGGTCACCGGCGCGCTCCAGCACCGGCCCTGAAGTCTGGCGCAGGTTGACGCCCATTTCGCGTGCAATGATATGCGCCAGCGTGGTCTTGCCCAGGCCCGGAGGTCCAAACAGCAAGGCATGATCGAGCGGTTCCTTGCGGCGCCTGGCTGCCTCGATGAAGATTTCCAGTTGGGCACGGATTTTTTCCTGCCCCACATAGTCGTCCAGCTGACGCGGCCGGAGTGCGCGTTCCAGGATTTCTTCCTGGGGCGAAGCCGGTGCAGCAGCCATCAGTCGGTCAGTTTCGATCATGTCATTCCATGCGGGACAGCAGCTTCAGGGCCTGCCGGATGCCTTCTTCCAGGGACAATGCCGCTGGCAATTGCTTGATGGCCCAGCTGGCCTCGCGGTCATTATAGCCAAGGCCTGCCAGGGCATGGCTGATCTCGTTGGTGCCGGTCGCAGGCCCGCCCGCAGCCGGCGCAACGCCGGTCAGTGGTGCCAGCTTTTCCTTGAGTTCCAGCAGCAGGCGCTCAGCCGTTTTTTTGCCCACCCCGGGAATCCGGGTCAGGCTTGCACTGTCCTGGCGCGCCACGGCATCCGCCAGATCGTTCACCGAGAGACCCGACAACACCGAGAGCGCGAGGCGCGGCCCCACGCCGCTGATCTTCAGCAGCTGGCGGAACAGCGAGCGCTCGGCTTCGGTGAGAAAGCCAAACAGCAGGTGGGCATCCTCACGCACCACAAGGTGGGTGAATAGCGACACCGGCTGCCCTGGTGCGGGCAAATCGTAGAAGGTACTCATGGGCACATCCACCTCATAACCCACGCCCTGCACTTCCAGCAGCATCTGGGGAGGATTTTTTTGCAGCAGGATGCCGGAAAGACGGCCAATCATCGCAGCACCAGGCGACCGCGTCGCATTTTCAGGCCCGCGAGCGGACGCGCCGCCGGCTGTCGTCCCTCGTGCGCATGACGGATGGCACAGGCCAGCGCATCGGCAGGATCGGTGGGTGGGGCTTCGGCCAATTGCAACAAGCGCATCACCATGGTTTGCACCTGCTCCTTGCGCGCATGGCCATGACCCACCACGGCCTGCTTGATCTGTAGCGCCGTATATTCCGCTACCGGCAGCCCTTGCGCCACGGCAGCGGCAATGACGGCGCCGCGCGCCTGTCCCAGCAAGAGGGTGGATTGCGGGTTGACGTTCACGAATACGATCTCCACGGCGACGACATCGGGCTGATGCGCATCGATGACTTCGGTCATGCCATCGAACAGGGCTTTCAGGCGTTCTGGCAACGGGGCCTGCTGGGGGCTGCGGATGGAACCGCTCACCACATACTGCAGCCCGGGTCCCGTGGTGGCTGTGTCGATTACGCCAAATCCCGTGATCCGAAGGCCCGGATCAATCCCCAAGATGCGGATGAGTGTCTCCTTTCAGCCGGGTTATTCAGAGAACACGGCGGTGGTGTACACCGCCTGAACGTCGTCCAGGTTTTCCAGCGCATCCAGAAGCTTCTGCATGCGCGCCGCATCGTCGCCGGTGAACTCGGTTTCGTTCTGCGGCTTCATCGTGACTTCGCCAAACGCTGCCTTGAACCCGGTCTTT
>JAJZHC010000069.1 GCA_021804705.1 Pseudomonadota bacterium | reverse complement strand
GCCTTCGCTAAGGGCACGGGCACCATAGGCGATGCGCCGCCCGCCTTCGAAAATGGGGCGGATGGCGGGATGGGTTTTAAAGCGCTGGAATTCTTCAAAGGGGCTAAGATAAGGGTTCTGGTAGTCCAGGCCCACCACAAACCCTACCGACACTTGGTTATCGGCAAGGTGGTAGAGCCATGATCCGCCATAGGTGGCCTGGTCCAGGGGCCAGCCTACCGTATGGACCACACGGCCGGTGGCATGCTGGGCTGGATCGATTTCCCACAGTTCCTTGATCCCCAGGCCATAGGTTTGCGGATTGCAGTCGCGGTTGAGTTTGAAGCGCTCCATGACAAGACGCGTGAGCGAGCCGCGGCAGCCTTCAGCCAGCACTGTCTGGCGTGCCAGCAACGCCATGCCCCGCTGAAAGCGCGGACCAGGGGCACCGTCCCGGCCAATGCCCATGTCGCCGGTGGCCACGCCCACTACCTCGCCCTGTGCGCCGTACAGAATTTCAGCGGCCGCAAACCCGGGGTAGATTTCAACCCCCAGGGCCTCGGCCTGGGCTGCCAGCCACTTGCAGAACTCACCCAGACTGACGATGTAATTGCCGTGGTTGCGCATGGCAGGCGGGATGGGCAACGCCCATCTGCCCCGGGTTGTGAGGAAGAGAAACCGGTCTTCGGTGACGGCAGTGTGCAGGGGCGCGCCACGCTTTTGCCAGTCGGGAAACAATTCGTTCAGGGCGCGCGGTTCCATGACAGCGCCCGAGAGGATATGGGCTCCCACCTCCGAGCCCTTTTCCAGCACGCACACCGACAGCTCGCGTCCTTCTGCTGCGGCGATTTGTTTGAGGCGAATGGCGCAACCGAGGCCCGCGGGGCCGGCGCCGACGATCACCACATCGTATGCCATGGATTCCCGCTCTGACATGGGGTAAATTCCTTCGTGGAGTTGAATCTCTGGAATTATAATGGCTGCCATGCCACAAGGACATCCTGTTCACCACCAGTTTCTCGCGGTCGGTACCGGAGCCGCCCTGGGTTCGGTATTGCGCTGGGCGTTATCCCTGGCGTTCAACCAACCGGGTGCGACCCTGCCGCTGGGCACCCTGGCGGCAAACTGCCTGGGAGGATTTCTGGTGGGCGTGGCTATTGCCCTGTTTGAACATCACGACAACTGGCCCCCCGCAGTTCGACTTTTTTCCGTCACGGGGTTTCTGGGAGGGCTCACCACTTTCTCGACCTTTTCCGGAGAGTCCGTTCAGGCGCTGATGGGGGTCAGCCCTGCGGCCGGCCTTCTGGAAATCCTGGTGCATCTGGGTTGCAGCCTGTTGCTCACGGTGGCGGGCATCAGCCTCGTCAATCGCTGGCTGGACAAGCCCCGCACGCTGCGCTAGCGCGCATTGAGCACCTCGCGCAGCGCATCGATGACTTCCGAAGCGGTCAGTCCCAATGGTCCCAGACCCCGATCCAGACAATGGTCTGCTGCTGCACCGTGGGCATGAACGGCGCACTGCAGGGCCTGCAGCGGTGATAACCCCTGGTCCATCAGGGCGCCCAGTGCGCCCGCCAGGACGTCTCCCATGCCGGGGGCCGAAAGGCCGGCATTGCCGCTGGAGTTGATCCACCATTGTCCCTGCGGCGTAGCAATGATGCTGCCGCAGCCTTTCAACACCACCAGGGCCTGATAGCGTCGCGCCAGAGCCAGTGCCGTGCGCACCCGGTTGGTGAGGGCTGCCTCGCCCATCAGGCGGCAGGCTTCAGCAGGATGTGGGGTGAGCAGCGTGGGTGCCGTGCGCTGGACCATACGCACAGCCAGATCGGGATGCGCTGCGATCAGATTGAGGGCATCCGCATCCAGCACCAGTTTGATGGGCAGGGACAACGCTGCCGCAAGCAGCTGAGCTGCTTCGGTGGATTGGCCCAGACCGGGTCCCACCACCAGGGTGGTGAGGCGCGCCTCGTGCAGTAATGCCTGTGGGCCATGTACCATCAACTCGGGATGGTGCAGCGCGATGAGGGCCCCGCTCAGTGCCTCGTCGAGTGGGGCAAGCCACACCCGTCCAGCGCCGCATTTGAGTGCTGCAACAGCAGCAAGGAGGGCCGCGCCAGCCGTGCCTTGGGCGCCACCAAGAATGCCGACGGCACCAAACTGGCCCTTATGGGTATTACGAGCGCGGGCAGGGCGGGCGCGCAGTATTGCCGGCCCATCCAGCAGTGCACCGCTGCCCGGGGCCGGCACGCCAAGGTCCAGCACGGTGATGGCGCCGCAATGGTCAGGGCCGTCGGCCGTGTAAAGTCCTGCCTTGGCGGCGATGAAGGTGAGGGTGTGGCTGGCCCGGATGGTGGGCCCCTGGGCGCGCCCGCTATCGCCATGCAGGCCGCTGGGAATGTCCAGGGCAACGACGGGGCAGTGCAGCGCAGCGGTGCGCGCAATCCACTCGGCATGGCGCCCTTCGGGCGGACGGTTCAGTCCGATGCCAAAGATGGCGTCGACGACCAGCAGCGGCGTGGGCAGGACCTGCCAGTCTGCAGCTACCGGTCCGCCTGCTTCCAGGTACTCGCGACGCGCGCGGGCGGCGTCGCCAGGAAGGCGCTGCGGATCGCCCGTAAAAACCACTATGGGCGTGTATCCGCAGTGCAGCAATTCGCGCGCCACCACCCAACCATCCCCGCCATTGTTGCCAGGGCCCGCCAGGACCAGGACGGGGCCAGGGACCGGAAAACGCTCCCGAATCCATGAGGCCGCCGCGTTGCCGGCACAATGCATCAAGGTGTACGGGGCTTGCTTCTGGAAAGCCAGACTTTCAGCGGCGCGTATTTCATCCAGGGTGAGAATATCCATCGTCATCTGCCGGAACCAAATCGAAAGGGCCATGGTCAATGCCTGCATGGCCAGTGATACCACCATGGAAAGCGTTGCACCCTTGTATACTACACTTCGGGGTGTGGGCGTGACTCGGCCCCGGGTTCGAGAAGAAGTTCATATGGCCGGGAGTGGCATGACAGATCGTGAGATCGACCAGAAGCTGGTCGAGCGGGCCCAGGCAGGAGACAAGCGGGCCTTTGGAATGCTGGTGGCTAAATACCAACGCAAGCTGGCGCGCCTGGTGGGTCGACTGGTGCGTGATCCGGCCGAGGCCGAAGACGTCACCCAGGATGCTTTCATCAAGGCCTATCGGGCGTTGAGCGCCTTTCGTGGGGACAGCGCTTTTTATACCTGGCTCTACCGCATTGGGGTCAATACCGCCAAGAATTACCTGGTGGCGCAGGGGCGTCGCGTGCCCACCCATACCGCCGTAGACAACGAAGATGCTGAAAACTTTGATGGCGGTGGATTGTTGCGTGACGTCAACACACCCGAGGCCGAGCTCATGAGCCGGCAGATCGTCGAGACCGTCAATGCCAGCATGGATGCCCTGCCCGAAGAGCTGCGCACGGCCATCCGCCTGCGTGAAATTGAAGGTTTGAGTTATGACGAGATCGCCTCCCTGATGAATTGTCCCATCGGGACGGTGCGTTCCCGGATTTTCAGGGCTCGGGAAGCCATTGCGGAGCGGTTGCGGCCGCAACTGGACGTATCAAAAGACAGGAGATGGTAATGAATCGCGAACACCTATCCGCCTTGATGGATGGCGAACTGGACTCATCACTCGAAGTCACGGTGCTGGCCCGGATGAAGGACGAAGACGATCTTACCGGGGTGTGGAACGAGTACCACCTCATTGGAGACGTGTTGCGCGAAAAGGGCATCGGCGACGTCCGTGTGGGTCAGCGCGTGGCAGAAGCGCTGTTGGCCGAACCCACGGTCCTGGCTCCCCGGCGCTTGCGTGCGCCGGCGTCACCCGCACGCTGGCTGGCCGTGGCCGCCGCCGTGGCTGCCGTGGCCGTGTCCACCTTGACCCTGCAGCATCCCGATGTGCCCTCCAGTCCCCTGGTGGCTCGTACCGAGGCGCCGGCTGAGGTGTCGGTGGCTTCTGCGCAGACCGCGGAGGCCGAGCACTATGTGGCCATGCACCGGCAGTGGTCGCCCCTGTCTGGTTTTCAAACGGTGGATTACGCAGCAGGCACCGTCGCATCGCGATGAAGGCGCATCTGAAACACGCCGTCCTTGGGCTGCTGCTCTTGCCCATGTTGGTTTGGGCTGAAGGCCCCAATGCCAACGAAATGCAGGACGAACTGCTGGCCCAATTGGCCAGGGCTGCGCAGCAGCTCTCCTATTCTGGCATTTTCGTGTTTCAGCATGACGGGCGAATGGAAGCCTCGCGCGTCATCCATGGCTTCGAGAATGGCCAGGAGCGCACCAAGATCGACACGCTCGACGGACCGCCGCGCGAAATCATTCGCGCCAACGAAGAACTGCGCTGTTATTTTCCTGAGGCACATTCCATCCGCCTGGAGCGGGGTCCGGGCAGGCGGTTCTTTCCAGCCCTGATTGCCCCTCCCTTTCAAAATTACCGCGACAACTACGACATCACCATCGTGGGGGTGGACCGGGTTGCGGGGCATGACTGTCAGCTCATTGCGCTGCGTCCGCGCGACAACCTGCGTTTTGCCCACCAGTTTTGCGCCGACCTGCCCAGCAACCTCCTGCTGAAGGAGGTGACGCTGGGGCCCCACGGCGAGCCCATCCAGATGTCGGTGTTTACTGAAATCACCATCGGGGCACATGCCGATCCCGCCCAGTTCAAGCCTGCCTACACAGACACGTCCGACTGGCGCGTGGATAACGTGCCCATCACGGGTCCGCAGAAGGAGGTTAGCGGCTGGAGTGTGGCCAATGTGCCGCCCGGGTTTCACAAGATCATCGAAGTCCGTCGTCCCATCCCGGGACACACCGAAGGTATGACCCATCTCGTGTATTCGGACGGCCTCGCCAGTATCTCGGTCTTCATCGAACCTGCAGATGGCCCGCCGCGCCCGATGCGCATCGAATCCCTGCGCAGTTCGCTCAGTTATTTTTCGGCGCGTACCGCCGACCAACAAATCACCGTTGTCGGTGAAGTTCCTCTGGCCTCTGTAACGCAGATGGGCCAATCCGTCATCAATCTTCGGAGCAGTCATCCATGAAGCGTGTCGTTCTTGCTGTGGTTTTTGGATTATGGACCTGGTGGGCACAGGCAGAAAGCCTGCCCGACTTTACGGATCTCGTGGAAAAGCAGGCGGCCACGGTGGTCAACATCAGCACCACCACCAACGCGCACCCTGTGGCCAACAATAATGGCGCGCCTTCCTTGCCGCAGGAAAACGACCCCATGTTCGATTTCTTCAGGCGCTTTGGCATTCCCATGATGCCCGGGGGCCCTGGTCAGCAAGGGGCACCAATACCCGAATCGCATGCCATGGGTTCAGGGTTCATCGTCAGCCAGGACGGTTACATCCTCACCAACAGCCATGTGGTGCAGGGTGCGGACGAGGTGCTGGTGACGCTGCAGGACAAGCGGGAATTCAAGGCCAAGGTCGTCGGCGTGGACCGCAAGACGGACGTGGCCGTACTCAAGATCGATGCTTCGGGATTGCCCACGGTCAAGATTGGCGATTCCAGCAAGGTCAAGGTTGGCGAGTGGGTTGTAGCCATCGGCTCTCCGTTCGGTTTTGAGAGCACGGTCACCAAAGGCATCGTCAGCGCCAAGGGCCGCTCACTGCCTCAGGAAACCCTGGTACCTTTCATCCAGACGGATGTGCCCATCAATCCCGGCAATTCGGGCGGGCCGTTGTTCAACATGAAAGGCGAGGTGATCGGCATCAACTCGCAGATCTACAGCCGCACGGGCGGCTTCATGGGACTGTCCTTTGCCATTCCCATCGACGTGGCACTGCAGGTATCCGACCAGCTGCGCACCAATGGCAAGGTCAGCCGCGGTTGGCTTGGCGTGGTTATCCAGGAAGTGACCAAGGAACTGGCCGATTCCTTTGGGCTGGGCAAGCCCCGGGGCGCGCTCGTGGTCTCTGTGCAAAAGGGTGCGCCAGCCGACAAGGCAGGCATCCATGTGAGCGATATCATCCTGCGCTTTGACGGCAAACCCATCAATACCCAGGAAGACCTTCCTCGCGTCGTGAGCGGTGCCAAGGCCGGATCGAAGGTCACCGTGCAGGTCTGGCGCAAGGGAGCTCCGCTGGATGTATCGGTGGTGGTGGGAGAAATGCCTGCTGACAAAACAGCGCAAAATGAAGCAACGCCGGGCAAGCGGCATCCGGCCGGGGCTTCGGGCAAGCTGGGGCTGGCTCTGGCCGATCTCTCTGCCGAGCAGCGCAAGGAGCTGGACATCGCCAGTGGCGTGCTGGTTGAAGACGCCAGCGGTGCGGCGGGCAAGGCTGGTTTGCAAAACGGCGACGTGATCCTGTCCATTAACAACAGCGAAGTGCATTCGGTGCAGGAGTTCAACCAGGTGCTGTCGCATCTTGACCCCAAGAAAATGCTGGCGCTGCTCGTCAAGCGCGGTGACAACGCCCAATTCATGACGCTCAAGCCCGAGTGAGTCCGGTGCATTTCACTCTCTACAGCCGCAGTTATTGTCACCTGTGCCATGACATGATTGCAGCGCTCGAGTCGGCGCGTGCCACTCGCGACTTCCGGTTTGACGTGGTCGATGTTGAGGACAGCCCCGATCTCGAAGCGCGCTTCGGCGTAAAGGTACCCCTCCTGATGGCGGGAGAGCACGAGGTTTTTCATTACCATTATCAGGAAGCGTTGCTGGATGCTGCCTTGCAGCAGGGGTCGCAAGATCGCGCTGCAAGGACGGCGTAATTCGTCTAGAATACTGGTTTTAAGGGCTTTTTGGCCCCCCAACCTGTCAAAAGGGCATCCCGGGATGCCCTTTTTTGCGTAACGCCATGAACCTGATCCGAAATTTCTCCATCATTGCGCACATCGACCACGGCAAATCCACCCTGGCGGACCGCTTCATCCAGCTTTGCGGCGGCCTGTCCGACCGGGAAATGGAATCCCAGGTGCTGGACAGCATGGATCTGGAACGCGAGCGGGGCATCACCATCAAGGCCCAGACGGCTGCCCTGCATTACAAGGCGCGCGATGGCCAGATTTACAACCTCAACCTGATCGACACGCCCGGACATGTGGACTTTTCTTACGAGGTTTCGCGCTCGCTGGCGGCTTGTGAAGGAGCCGTTCTGGTGGTGGATGC
>JAJZHC010000068.1 GCA_021804705.1 Pseudomonadota bacterium | reverse complement strand
TGGTGAATACCAATGGACGGGGCAACAGGTGCACCCGCTCCAGCCATGCTCCTGGCGATGCAATCTTGTGTTCGAAGCCGGGTGCCGGATACTGGGTCACGAGACCGCCCGCCCTTACATCGTCACGGGCTGTGCCGGAGGCAATGTCTCTTCCTGCTGGGGAGCGGGAGGCTGAATGTCCGCAGGCTTGGTGGTTGCGGGAGGGGTGTCGGAAGCGTGCGCCGCCACCTTTTCGTCTTCAGGCGGCGTATTGATGTATTCAAATACCTTGACCACCCGGCGCACGCCCGATGTGGTGCTGGCAATGGCGCTGGCAGCGTCGCCTTCGGATCGCGTCACGAGGCCCATCAGGTAAACGACGCCATCTTCGGTAGTGACGCTGACGTGCACGGGCGAAAACTGCCCGTTGGCATCGGCCGCCATGCGGGCGCGCACCTTGGTACTGAGATAGGTGTCGTTGGCGCGCTCGGAGAAGGAACTACCCCCGGCGACGGTGATTTCATTGACGACCGCACGCACATTGGTGGTGGCGCGCGCCAGGGCCTCGACGCCCTTGCGGGAATCCTGATCCGGCACTTCACCCGTCAGAAGCAGATTGCGATTGAAACTGGTGACGTTGACGTGAACCTTGTCACCGTATTTTTCGCTGATGGCGTGACTTGCACGAAACTCGATGCCCTGGTCTTCAAGCTGCGCACCCGAAGTGCGTCGGTCGGCCACTACAAGCCCCGTCCCCACCATGCCGGTGGCCACCAGAGGAAAGCAGCCCTGCAAGGCAGGCAGGGTTGCCGCAATCAAAACCAAAGCCAGCCAGGACTGCTTCATGCTCATTCCACTCCCAATAACACACAGTCGATGGCATCGCACAGGCAGTGCAGCACCAGAATATGCACCTCCTGGATGCGCGCCGTGCTCTTGGTATTGACGCTGATATGCACGTCATTGCCGTCCAGAAGTTCTGCCATTTGTCCGCCACCCCTGCCGGTGAGGGCCACTACGGCCATCTCGCGCTCATGGGCCACCTTGATGGCCTCGATGACATTGGGAGAGTTACCGCTGGTGGAGATGGCCAGCAATACATCCCGGCTTTGGCCCAGGGCCCGGACCTGCTTGGAAAACACCTCGTTGTAGTGATAATCGTTGGCAATCGAGGTCAGGGTGGATGAATCCGTGGTCAGCGCAATGGCGGCCAACGGAGGGCGCTCCATCTCGAAACGATTGAGCAGTTCGGCAGAAAAGTGCTGCGCATCCGCGGCCGAACCGCCGTTGCCGCACGCCAAAATCTTTCCTTCGGAAAGCAGGCATTGCACCATTCTTTCGGCAGCCATCGCAATTGGCGCAGCCAGTTCGTGTGCAACAGCAAGCTTGAGATTGGCACTGTCGTTGAAGTGCCCGGTAATGCGTGTAATGAGGTCCATGGCCGGTATTGTATGATAATGCCACGAGCTGTGGGTAAATCACATTACAGCCAGAGAATGTCCTTCAACCACCGCAATGCCATGCCCCTGCCCTCCAGCAGAATGGCATCAAACCTGCAGGGGGGAGGCCCGTCCGGATAACGCATGAGATAAAACCTGGCGGCAGCGACAAGGCGTCGCTGCTTGTGGTGGTCGATGCTTTCGCCTGCGCCACCTCGTCGGCTGTCCGAGCGCCAGCGCACCTCCACAAAAACCAGGTCATCCCCATCGCGTGCGATCACATCCACCTCGCCACGACGGCAGCGGAAATTGCGCTGCAGGATTTCCAGCCCCGACTGCAGCAAAAACGTCACGGCCCGCTGCTCTGCCTGATGCCCCCGATTCACCGCCTTGCATCCGTCGGTCGCACGGTTGAGAATGCGCTCTTCCTTCATGAGGTTTTCATCCATGTCACAGCCGTCCGGTACCCTGTTCATCGTGGCAACGCCCATTGGCCACCGCGAGGACATCTCGGCGCGCGCCCTGGAAACCCTGCGCACGGTGGCGTTGATCGCTGCTGAGGACACCCGGAATTCCGGCCTGTTGATGCAGCATTTCGGCATTCGCACGCCCCTGACTGCGCTGCATGAACATAATGAACGCAGCGTCAGTGCGACACTGATGCAAAAACTGCAATCCGGTTTATCTGTTGCGCTCATCAGCGATGCGGGCACACCCGCCATCAGCGATCCGGGCGCCTTGCTGGTGGAATCGGCCCTGGCGGGGGGCATTCGCGTCGTACCCATTCCCGGGCCCAGTGCCGTGACCGCGCTCCTGTCCGTCTCAGGGTTCAGCGCCAGGCATTTTTTCTTTTATGGCTTCCTGCCCGTCAAGGCGGGAGCCAGGACACGGGAACTGGCGACGCTCGCGGGACTGCAGGCCACCCTGGTGTTCTATGAGGCGCCGCACCGCATCCGGGAATGTCTCGCCGCGCTGGCCGAAGCGCTGGGAGGTGAACGACGCATCGTGATCGGCCGTGAACTGACCAAGCTATTCGAGACGGTACACCGCACCACGCTGGCCGGGGCACTGCTCTGGATCGATGCAGACCCCAACCATCAACGGGGAGAATTCGTACTGGCCGTGGAAGGCGCGCAGCAACCCGCCGACCAGGACCCGGCCCGGCACGATGCGTTACTGCTGGCCCTGCTGGAGAAACTCTCGTTGGGGGATGCCGTCCGAATTGCCATGCAGGTTACGGGTACCGGACGGAAAATGCTCTACGAGCGCGCCCTGCAACTGACGCAGGGCGCATAGTCAGTCGCGAAAGTTGTTGAACTGCAGCGGCAGCCCCAGGTCGCCGGACTTGATGAGGGCGATGGCTTCCTGAAGATTGTCGCGCTTGGCCCCGCTCACGCGTACGGCCGTGCCTTGGATACTGCCCTGCACCTTGAGCTTGCTGTCCTTCAGCAACTTGACGATTTTCTTGGCCATCTCGGTTTCGACACCCACCTTGACGGTCACCGCCTGCTTGACCTTGCCGCCGCCGATGGTTTCCACCGTCTTGAAGTCGAGGGCGCGAATGTCGATACCCCGCTTCACCAACTTGAGGTTGAGTACTTCCTTCACCTGGTCAAGCTTGAAGGGGTCGTCGGCATAAACCGTGAGGTCGTATTCGCTTTGTTCCACACGGGCATCCGAGCCCTTGAAATCAAAGCGCGTACTGACTTCGCGGTTGACCTGCTCGACGGCATTGCGTACTTCCTGCTTGTCCACTTCCGAGACGATGTCGAAGGACGGCATGACGACTCCCCGATCAATTGCGACGCAGACGGGCCGCAATGCGCATGCGCAGTGCATTGAGGCGGATAAATCCAGCGGCATCCGACTGCTGGTAGGCGCCGCCATCATCTTCGAAGGTGGAGATGTTGGCATCGAACAGCGAATCTGTCCTGGAATCGCGTCCTACCACCATGACGTTGCCCTTGTAGAGTTTGACGCGCACCCAACCGTTGACGTGCACCTGGGTGTCATCGATCAGCGTTTGCAGGGCGCGGCGTTCCGGGCTCCACCAGTAACCGGTGTAAATGAGGGATGCATAGCGCGGCATCAGGTCATCCTTGAGATGCGCCACTTCGCGATCCAGCGTGATGGACTCGATGGCACGGTGCGCCTTGAGCAGAATGGTGCCCCCGGGGGTTTCGTAGCAACCGCGGGATTTCATGCCGACATAACGGTTTTCCACCAGGTCGAGGCGTCCAATGCCGTGCTTGCCCCCCAGGCGGTTGAGTTCAGTCAGAACGGTGGCCGGCGTCATGGGTTGGCCATTGAGCGCCACCACGTCGCCGCGGGCAAACTCCAGATCAAGATACTCCGCCTGGTCTGGAGCCGCCTCGGGAGACACCGACCAGCGCCACATGTCTTCTTCGGGCTCGCGGGCGGGATCCTCAAGCACCTTGCCCTCATAGGAAATGTGCAGCAGGTTGGCGTCCATGCTGTAGGGGCTGCCGCCGGTCTTGTGCTTCATCTCCACCGGAATGCCATGTGCCTCGGCATAGGCCAGCAGTTTTTCGCGCGAGGTGAGGTCCCACTCACGCCAGGGCGCAATCACCTTGATGCCGGGTTCGAGCGCATAGTAGCCCAGCTCGAAGCGCACCTGATCGTTGCCCTTGCCGGTGGCGCCGTGGGAAACCGCGTCGGCGCAGGTTTCACGCGCAATCTCGATCTGGCGCTTGGCAATCAGGGGGCGGGCAATGCTGGTGCCCAGCAGGTATTCTCCCTCATAGACCGCGTTGGCGCGAAACATGGGAAACACGAAATCGCGCACGAATTCTTCGCGCAGGTCGTCAATGTAGATTTGCTTGATGCCGAACTTCTCGGCCTTGATCCGCGCGGGTTCCAGTTCTTCGCCCTGCCCGATGTCCGCCGTAAAGGTTACGACCTCACATTGGTAAGTGTCCTGCAGCCACTTGAGAATGACCGAAGTATCCAGTCCCCCGGAATAGGCCAGCACCACTTTCTTGATATCACTCATGAATCTCTTCTTCCTCAGTGTTGGGCCACCTGGCCCAGTATCAGATATTCCATCAGGGCTTTCTGGGCATGCAGCCGGTTTTCAGCCTCGTCCCAAACCACGCTTTGCGGCCCTTCCAGCACTTCTGCCGAGACTTCCTCACCGCGATGGGCCGGCAGGCAATGCATGAACAGCGCATCATGGCGCGCCACTGACATCATCTCGGCATCCACCTGAAAATCGACAAAATCCCGCTTGCGTTCATCGGTTTCCGACTCAAAGCCCATGCTGGTCCAGACGTCGGTGGTCACCAGGTCGGCATTGCGCGCGGCTTCCATGGGGTCGGCAAAAGTGGTGAGGTGGGGCAGCTCATGAGGAGCGATCAAGCTGGTGTTGACGGCGTAGCCCTCGGGAGCAGCCACATGCAGGCGAAAATCGAAAATGGCGGCTGCCTGCAACCAGGTGCTGCACATGTTGTTGCCGTCGCCAATCCAGGCCACCGTCTTGCCGGTAATGGAGCCGCGGTGCTCGATGTAGGTGAACACATCGGCCAGGATCTGGCAGGGATGGTACTGGTTGGTCAGTCCGTTGATCACCGGCACTCGCGAATAGGCGGCGAAACGTTCGATGATGGACTGGTCGAAGGTGCGAATCATGACGAGGTCCACCATGCGCGAAATGACCCGCGCCACGTCCTCGATGGGCTCGCCCCGACCCAGTTGGGTCTCACCCGTGGTGAGGTTGATCGAAGACCCGCCCAGCTGGTGAATGCCCGCCTCAAACGACACCCGTGTGCGCGTGCTCTGTTTTTCAAACACCATGGCCAGCATGCGATCCTTGAGCGGATGGTAGATGGTATAGGCCTTGAACATGGCCTTGATCAGCCGGGTCCGTTCGAACAGATACTCGAATTCCTCGCGCGTGAAATCCTTGAACTGCAGGAAATGTTTCACGATCAGGCACCCAGAAAACGTTTGATGATGGGCACCAGGATCGCGACGATCTCATCAGTATGCGCATCTTCCAGGATCAGCGGCGGCAAGAGGCGCACCACATTGTCGGAAGTGACGTTGACCAGCAGGGACTGCTCCAGCGCCTGCTTCACGATTTCGCCACAGGGCCGGTCCAGCTCGATACCCAGCATGAGCCCCTGCCCACGAATCTCCACAACTCCAGCAACACCACTCAGTCCGGCCTCAAGGGCGCTCTTGAGGCGGGCTCCCTGGCGCGCAGCATTGGCCAGCAGTCCTTCATCCACCATGATGTCGAGCGTTGCCAGCGCCGCCGCACACACCAGCGGACCACCGCCAAAGGTGGTGCCGTGGTTGCCCGGCTTGAACACGTCTGCCGCAGCACCGTTCGCGAGGCAAGCGCCAATAGGTACGCCCGAACCCAGACCCTTGGCCAGTGCCATGACATCCGGCTTGACGCCGGCGTGTTCGAAGGCAAACCAGCTTCCCGTTCTGCCGATGCCGGATTGCACCTCATCGAGCATGTACAGCCAGCCCCGTTCACGGCATAGGGCATAGAGCCCCTGCTGGTAGGCCACATCCGCCACATTGATGCCGCCTTCCCCCTGAATGGGCTCCAGCAACACGGCCACGATGTTGCGATGATGTTCGGCCACGGCGCGCACGGCGTCGAGATCGTTGTAAGGCACGCGCACAAACCCCGCCACCAGGGGTTCGAACCCGGCCTGGGCCTTGCGGCTTCCCGTAGCAGACAGGGTGGCGATGGTGCGACCGTGCCAGGCCTTTTCCATGACGATGATGGTGGGGATTTCCACGCCGCGCTGATGCCCATACAGGCGAGCCAGCTTGATGGCTGCTTCATTGGCCTCGGCTCCCGAGCTGCAGAAGAAGGCCTGCGCCATTCCCGACAGCGCACAGAGGCGATCCGCAAGCTGTTCCTGGCGCAACACGCGGTAGATATTGGAGGTGTGGATCAACTGGCCCGCCTGATCGGCGATGGCTTTCACCAGCCGGGGATGCGCGTGCCCCAGTCCGTTGACGGCGATGCCAGCCAGTGCATCCAGGTAGCGGCGTCCCGCTTCATCCCACAGCCAAACCCCTTCGCCTCGCGTAAATGCGATGGGCAACCTTGCATAAGTGTTCATCAAGTGGCTCATGACGCGATTCCTGCTGCGCGACGGACGCGCTTTCCAAATGAAATCGGCGGCGATATTGCTATCGCCGCCGCCCTGAATCCTGCCGTACTTCGTCGTGTCGTCGCAGACTAGGCGGCCATGCCCTTGACGGCTGCGGACAGGCGGCTCTTGGTGCGAGCAGCCATGTTCTTGTGAATGATCTTCTTGTCGGCGATGCGATCGATGGTGCTGGTTGCCGCCTGAAACACCGTCTGGGCAGCGCCCTTGTCTCCCGCAGCCACGGCCTTGCGCACCTTCTTGATTGCGGTACGCAGGGTCGAGCGCAAGGACATGTTGTGAGCGCGTTGCGCTTCGGCTTGTCGGGCCCGTTTTTCGGCCTGTGCGGAATTTGCCATGTGAAGGCTCCTGTAACCGGGAGCGGCCTGTCGAAGACCCGCTCCACGTAATGTTTTGGTGGAAAACCGGAGATTCTAGGCGGTTTTCTGGGAAAAATCAATCTGTGTTACCCTTGCCGCTGCCCCATGAACCTTCTCAAAGCTCTGGCCCATACCAGCAGCATGACGCTGCTCTCACGGATCCTCGGATTTATCCGCGATGCGTCAGTAGCCCATGTTTTTGGCGCAGGC
>JAJZHC010000067.1 GCA_021804705.1 Pseudomonadota bacterium | reverse complement strand
AACAGGACCATCAGGCTCTGGGCGCAGGCCAGCAGCACCATCAGGGGCGCCAGTACGGCGCGCAACACGCCTTTGCCGCGCAGCCCGCCCACGGAAATGGTTTCGAGTACAAAGCCCTGTTCGGGCACGAGCCGCGCTTCGATGCCGGCACGGGTGCCCAACCACACCACCCGCCATCCTTCCAGACGCAATTCCTGCGCCAGCGCCAATGCCGGAAACACGTGGCCGCCAGTACCGCCTGCCATGATCAGGGCGCAGCGGCTCATGGGGCACGCCCCCGCATCATCTGGCGTGATTCGTAATCGATGCGCAACAGCACCGCCAGTGCCACCACATTGGCCACGATGCCGCTGCCGCCATAACTCAGGAGCGGCAGGGTCAGGCCCTTGGTGGGCAGCATGCCCATATTCACGCCCATGTTGACCACTGTTTGCACGGCAATCCAGACGCCGATGCCCTGCGCCGTCAACGCTGCAAAATAACGTTCCATGGACGCGGCCCGATTGCCGATGGCAAAGGCCCGCCACACCAGGAATACAAACAGCACAATGGTGATCACCACGCCCACGAACCCCAGCTCTTCGGCAATCACCGCCATCAGAAAATCGGTATGGGCCTCGGGCAGGTAGAGCTGCTTTTCCACGCTGGCGCCAAGCCCCACGCCAAACCAGCCGCCGCGACCAAAGGCAATCAATGCGTGGGTGAGCTGGTAGCCCTTGCCGAAGGGATCGGCCCAGGGATTCCAGAACCAGATGAGGCGGTTGAAGCGGTACGGGGACAACACCACCAGCAGCACGAAGCCCACTGCCAGCACCGCCATCAGCACCACGAAGAGACGCCAGTTGAGTCCGCCCAGAAACAGGATGGCCGCGGCAATGGCCGTCATGACGGCCAGCGCACCGAAATCAGGCTCGCGCAGCAGCAGGGCACCCACCAGGAACATGACGATGAACATGGGCACAAACCCCTTCTTGAAGCTGTGCATGAAGGCGGCCTTGCGCACGGTGTAATCGGCGGCATACAGCACCACGAAGCATTTCATGAATTCGGAGGGCTGCAGGTTGAACACCAGGAGCGACAACCAGCGGCGGCTGCCGTTGACTTCCTTGCCCAACCCCGGAATCAACACCAGGGCAAGCCCCAGCAGGCCAGCACCGAACAGGTAGGGCGCCCACTTCTGCCAGGTCTCGACGCGTACCTGGAACGCCACCAGCCCTGCCAGCAGGGCCACACCCACGTAGACGAGCTGGCGCATGAAAAAGTAGGTGGAGCGGTAACCGATATGGCGATCGGCTTCGGCAGAAGCAATCGACGCCGAATACACCATCACCACTCCCAGGGCCAGCAAGGCCAGGATGGTCCACAACAGGGTGAGGTCGTATTCAGAGCGCAGCAGGCGCGGGGTGGCAAAGGTGGTGGTCATGCCCGTTCCCCCGCTTTCTGCTGCAGCGCCTGCACGGCGGCAATGAACACCTCTGCCCGGTGCAGGTAGTTGTTGAACATGTCAAAGCTGGCACAGGCGGGCGACATCAGCACTGCATCGGCAGGCTGCGCCAGTCGTGCAGCCTGCCGCACGGCATCGTCCATGTCCGCAGCATGCACAATCGGCACGCCGCAACCGGCCACCGCCGCCGCGATGCGCGGCGCATCGCGGCCGATCAACACCAGAGCCCGGGCATGCCGTGCGAGCGCCGCCTGCAACGGTGCAAAATCCTGCCCCTTGCCGTCTCCGCCGGCAATCAGCACCACCGGCGTCGTCATGCCTGTGAGGGCAGCCACGGTGGCGCCCACGTTGGTCCCCTTGGAATCATCGAAATAGGTCACGCCGGCCACGCTAGCCACGCGCTCGACCCGATGCGGCAATCCCTTGAAGGATTGAAGGGCTTGCACCGACACCGGGCGCGGAATGCCGAGCGCATCGCACAACGCCAGTGCCGCCATGGCGTTGGCTGCGTTGTGGCGACCGTTGAGCGGCAACGTGGCCAGATCCATCACGGGCGTTGCGCCACAGCAGATCCATGGTTGGCCATCGTCATTTGCGGTATTAGGGATATCGGGGTCTGTCCCCAAACGACACCCATCGCCGAGGCCCCAATCGCGCGCCGTGGGTGGCGCATCCAGCCCGAAGGTGATGGCACCCGGGACGGCCATGGCCAGGGAACGCGGGTCTTCGCGATTCAGGACGCGCTGCTGGCAATGGGCAAAAATGCGTGCCTTGGCCGCCGTGTAGGCGTCCATGTCGGCGTAGCGATCCAGATGGTCTTCGGTGATGTTGAGGACAGTGGCGGCGCGCAACTCCAGGTTCTGCGTGGTTTCGAGCTGGAAGCTCGAGAGTTCGAGCACATAGACCTCGGCGGGCTTTTCCGTATTCAGCGCTGCCAGCACCGGCGTGCCGATGTTGCCGATGACAGCCGTGTTGAAGCCCGCAGCACGTACCATCTCTCCCACCATGGTGGTGACAGTGGTCTTGCCGTTGGCGCCGGTAATGGCCACCACCTGCGGTGGCTGCGGCAGGGACCGGAGGGTACGAGCAAAAAGTTCCACATCTCCCACCACCTCCTGGCCACGGGCCAGGGCTGCAGCCACTTCGGGCTCGGCCAGGGGCACGCCCGGACTTGCCACGATCAGGGATTGCCCCTCGAAGCTGGCGCGCGTGAAGGGTCCGGTCAACAGTTCCACTTCCGGCGCCTCGCGCTGCAGCACCTCGGCATGGGGTGGTTGCATCCGGGTATCGGCCACCCGCACGCGCGCGCCCTGGGCCCGCAACCAGCGTACCGTGGCGAGCCCGCTGTCACCCAGCCCCAGCACCAGCACGGTGCGGGACTTGAGGGTTGCGGGATAGGTGGCGTTGAGCATGGCGTGATCAGCGCAACTTGAGTGTGGAGAGGCCGGCCAGGACCAGAATGATGGTGATGATCCAGAAGCGCACCACCACCTGATTTTCCTTCCAGCCCTTGAGTTCAAAATGATGGTGCACGGGCGCCATGCGGAAGATGCGGTTACCCGTCAGCTTGAAGGAAGCCACCTGCAACACCACCGACAGGGTTTCGAGCACGAACACGCCGCCCATCACGAACAGCACGATTTCCTGGCGCACGATCACGGCCACGAGGCCCAGTGCCGCGCCCAGAGCCAGCGCGCCCACATCCCCCATGAACACCTCGGCGGGATAGGCGTTGAACCACAGAAACCCCAGGCCCGCACCTGCCATGGCAGCGCAGAACACCACCAGTTCACCGGCGCCCGGAATGCTGGGAAACGCAAGATAGAGGGCAAAGACCTTGTTGCCGGCCACGTAGGCAAATACCGCAAGCGCTCCGGAAATCATTGCCGTGGGCATGATGGCCAGACCATCCAGGCCATCGGTCAGGTTGACCGCATTGCTGGTGCCCACGATCACGAAGTAGGTCAGGATGACAAACCCCAGCCCGCCCAACGGCAAGGCCACCGTCTTGAAGAACGGCACGATCAGGTCGGTTTCTGCCGGGGTCGTGGCCATCTGCAACAAGGCCACCGCGACCACCGCGGCAATCACCGATTGCCAGAAAAACTTGGCGCGCGCCGAGAGCCCCTTGGGATTGCGATGCACCACCTTGCGGTAGTCGTCCACCCAGCCAATCACGCCAAAACCCATCATGGTTCCCAGCACCAGCCACACATAGCGGTTGGAGAGGTCGGCCCAGAGCAACGTGGTCACGGCAATCGCCACCAGAATCAGGGCGCCCCCCATGGTGGGGGTACCACTCTTGATGAGGTGCGTTTGCGGGCCGTCATCACGCACCGACTGGCCGATTTTGTAGGCGGTGAGCTTACGGATCATGAATGGGCCGATGGCAAACGAAATCGTCAGTGCCGTGAGTGTGGCCAGCACCGCGCGCAGCGTGATGTAGTCCACCACACGAAATCCGTGAATGCTTTGGGAGAGCCAATGGGCCAGAGCTAACAACATGGTTTCATTCCTCGATGGCAGGCACTCATTGCACCAGCCCCTCCACGACCCGCTCCATTTGCATGAAACGAGACCCTTTGACCAATACCGTGGTCCCTGCGTTGAGCTGGGGCAGCAACGTGCTCACCAGTACTGCCGCCGATTCGAAATGGCGCGCCTGTGCACCGAATGCGCGGCAGGTTTCCCGGGTCAGCTCGCCCACGGTAAAGCAGTCGTCGATGCCGGCAGCACGGGCCACCTGGCCCACCTCGGCATGCAACGTTGGGGCCTCGTCGCCCAGTTCGCCCAGATCTCCCAGCACCAGGATGCGTCGCCCGGGCCGCGCAGCGAGCACGGCGATGGCCGCCGCGACGGAATCGGGATTGGCGTTGTAGGTGTCGTCGATCACAAGCGCCCCGAGTGCCGAAAATCTGGACTGGAGCCGCCCCGACACCCCCTGGAAGGCCTCCAGCCCCTGGCGAATGGCTTCGGCCGAAATCTTCAGCGCCATGGCCGCAGCAGCTGCCGCCACGGCATTGGCCTGGTTATGCCTGCCCGGCACATTGAGCCGCACCTGGACGACGGTTTCGGGTCCGGTGATCTGCAAGGTCTCGCCCTGGACGCTGCCCTGCACCAGGGCGGGACGGTCCAACGCAAAATCCACGATCTGGCGGCCTGACGCGCATTCACGTAACAGCGCCGTCATGGGCTCGCCTGCCGGAAGCACAGCCACGCCCTTTTCGGGCAGCCCGGCAAAAATTTCCCCCTTGGCGCGCGCCACAGCCTCGAGGCTGCCCAACATGCCCACATGGGCACGCTGCACGTTGTTGACCAGCGCCACATCCGGTCGCGCCGTCCGGGTCATGGCGGCGATCTCGCCGACGCGATTCATCCCCATCTCGACCACGGCCCAACGGTGCCCCGCGCGCAAACGCAGCAGCGTCATGGGTAGGCCCAGGGTATTGTTGAGGTTGCCCTCCGTGGACAGTACACTGTCCGCAGCCAAACCCCCTTCCAGCGTGGCGGCGCTCTTCAGGATGGCCGCCAGCATTTCCTTGACGCTCGTCTTGCCGTTGCTGCCCGTCACCGCCACCACCCGCGGGTTGATGCGCAAGCGCCAGGCTCCCGCCAAATCAGCCAGGGCCAGCGCCGTGTCAGGCACACAAATCAATTGGGGTCTGACCCCATCCTCCATGCTTTCCATGTCCGTCCAGGACGCCTCCACCACGGCCCCCACGGCGCCACATCGCAGGGCTTCCGCCACGAAGGCATGGCCATCGAAATGTTCGCCGCGCAGGGCCACAAACAGATCGCCTGCTTTCAACCGGCGGGTGTCTGTCGTGACGCGCTGGAAGGATGATGCGGCATGCGCCGTGCTGTCCCCCAAAATCAGGGCGGCTTCCTGCAGGCTCATCATGCTGTCGCCATGCGGCATCCGGGCGCTCATGCGCGTCCCCCATCCAGACAGTGCAGGGCCACGGCGCGATCGCTGAACGGCAACTTCTGTCCAGCCACCTCCTGGGTGGTTTCGTGCCCCTTGCCGGCGATCAGCACCACATCGCCCGACTGGGCCGCGGCAATGGCCTGACGAATGGCGTCGGCCCGCTCGGGAATGCGCAGGAACGGTCCGTCCATACCCTGGGCGATCTCGTCGAGAATGGCTTCGACAGGTTCGTAGCGCGGGTTGTCGCTGGTCAGCACCACGAGGTCCGCAAGTCGTGCCGCCACTTCACCCATCAAGGGCCGCTTGCCGGGGTCGCGGTTGCCGCCACAGCCAAACACGCAAATCAGGCGACGGCGCGGCGCCACGGTTTCGCGCAGGGTGGTGAGCGCCTGCTCCAGGGCATCCGGCGTATGGGCGTAGTCGATCACCACGGTCGGCAACGCACCGCCACCCAGGCGTTCCAGGCGCCCGGCAGGCGCCACCAGATGCGCCACACCGGCGCACACCTGATCCAGCGTCATGCCCGCCATCAGCGCGGCTGCCATGACAGCAAGCAGGTTGGATACATTGAAGCGACCCATGAGCGGCGCCCTCACTTCTGCCTGCCCCCATTCCCCTGCCACCTGGAATTGCAATCCGTGCGTGTTGAGGTCGCGGTTGCGGGCCTGCAGCACCGACACACCTGCCGGGGCCTGCGCGCCTTCCTGGGTGTAGCCGATGATTTTGGGGACAGACCCCATCTTGGGGTCTGTCCCCAAAATCATCCGCTCCATCAGGCGCACGCCAAAAGGATCGTCCAGATTGATCACGGCGAACGCCAGGCCTGCCGCATCGAACAATAGCGCCTTGGCCTCGCCGTAAGCCTCCAGCGTGCCGTGATAATCGAGGTGATCGCGCGACAGGTTGGTGAACAGCGCGCCGCGAAATGCGATGCCCGCCACTCTTTCCTGAACCAGCCCGTGCGACGACACTTCCATCGCGCAGGCAACGGCACCCTGCTGGCGATAGCGCGCCAGAGCCTGCTGCAGGGCAATGGCGTCGGGGGTGGTATTGAGCGCAGGTTCGAGTTGTGCGAGCAGGCCGTTGCCCAGCGTTCCCACCACGGCACACGGTTTGCCTGCCTGTGCCAGCAATTGCGCCAGCCAATGGGTGCAGCTGGTTTTGCCGTTGGTGCCCGTCACGCCTACCACCCACAAGTGGCGGGAAGGCTCGTCGTAGAGCTGTGCGGCAATGCCGCTGATCTGGGCGCGCAGACCTGCAATGCCCTGATTGGGTACTTGCCATTCTGGCGCCCAGGCAAACCCTTCGCTCTCCCAGAGCACCGAGGCAGCGCCGCGCGCAATGGCCTCGGGGATGAATCGACGCCCGTCCTCCTGCGCGCCAGGGTAGGCTGCGAACGTCATGCCTGGCGTCACGGCGCGACTGTCAGACGTCAGCTCAGCCAACGGCAAGCCCAGATGGCGCAGGGCCGCGACATCTACAGGGTGTACGCGGCCAGGGGCGTGGGAAACATGCAAGGTGGTGCTCATGTGTCCTCCGCCGAACCGGTAGCCACGGTGGGCGTGTCAAACAAGTTACTGTTGGGATCATCGGGAGGCACGGCCAGCATTTGCAGCACATTGCCCATCAATGCGGAAAACACCGGCGCTGCCACGAGCCCACCGTAATAGCTGCTGCCTGACGGCTCGTCGATCATGATGGCAATCAGCACGCGCGGCGCCGAGGCCGGGGCAAAACCCACAAAGGACGCCACATAACGATTGGCATAACGC
>JAJZHC010000066.1 GCA_021804705.1 Pseudomonadota bacterium | reverse complement strand
GATGTCGGCCGGCACTTCAATGGGGGTGGCGTGCAGCGTACCCTGGCCGTTCAGGCGGGCAGTATTGCCCTGCCGTATCACAGGATAGCCAAAGGCCGCCAGCATGCGCTCGGTATGGTCGCGGGTGGGCTCGGGTTCGCTCACCGAGGTTTCGCCGTCTGCATAAAGGCCCGCCAGCAACACGGCTGATTTTACCTGGGCACTGGCTACGGGCAGATCGTAATGAATACCGTGCAGCCGCCCGACGGGGCCCAGGCGCACGGGCGGCAGCCCACCAGGTTCGGTGTCCACCTGAGCGCCCATGGCCTGCAGTGGACGAGCCACACGCGCCATGGGACGCCGGCGCAAGCTGTCGTCGCCCGTTAGGCTGAGCGCAAAACCCTGGCCCGCCAGCAGCCCTGCCAACAGGCGCATGGAAGTTCCCGAGTTGCCGCAGTCGATGGGCCCGGGCGGAACCTTGAGGCCGTGCTTGCCCACGCCGTGTACGGTCACCTGGCCCTGGTGCGGACCATCGATGGTCACCCCCATGGCACGAAACGCGTTCATGGTGGCAAGTGCATCCTCTCCCTCCAGAAAGCCGCTCACTTCAGTGACGCCTTCGGCAATGGCACCCAGCATGATGGCGCGATGGGAAATGGATTTGTCTCCAGGAACCCGCAGGGTGCCCGTCAGTGCCCCACCGGGGCGAACAAGATAGGTTTGTGTCATGGAAATTCTCAGGGCGTTTCAGTCCAGCTGCGACGGGCTTCGCGGGCCACCCGGAAAAATGCTTCCAGGGCCGCGCCGTCCTGCTGGGTCAGCAATTGGCTCAGGCGCTCCAGGTGCTCGCGGTAGCGGGCTATTTCCAGCAACAGCACGTCGCGGTTGGCTAGGCCAATGTCGCGCCACATTTCGGGACTGCTCCCGGCAATGCGGGTAAAGTCGCGAAAACCGCTGGCCGCAAAACGAAAAAAAGTATCCGCATCCACTCGGGTGGCGATGTCGTACACCAGCGCAAAACTGAGCAGGTGCGGCAGATGGCTGACCACCCCGAAAATGGCGTCGTGGCGCGCCACGGTCATTTCTTCCACGCGCGCGCCACAGGCTTCCCAGCATTTACGCATGATATCGCGCGGCAGTTCGTGCGTGCCTTCTACCGGTGTCAGCACCACGGACCGGTCACGAAACAGGTCTGCACGCGCGGCGCGCACGCCGCTGTGCTCGGCCCCGGCAATCGGGTGCCCCGGCACAAAGCGCTCGAAGGCCGGCCCCAGAATGGCTTGTGCCGCGCGCACCACTGACCCCTTGGTGCTGCCCACATCGGTAATGATGGCGCTGGAATTCAGGGCCGGGACAATTTCCTGCAGAACCCCCTCAACCTGGCCCACCGGCACCGCAATCATGACCATGTCCGCTTCACGCACTGCTGCCGCCGCATCGTGCACGGTACTATTGACGACGCCCATATGCCGGGCTGCGGCAAGATTGATTTCGTCGCGATCGTAGCCCACGATATGCACTTCGCTCGCGGCCTCGCGCAGGGCAAGGGCAAAAGATCCGCCGATCAGGCCAACGCCGATGACGGCAAGGCGGCGTGGATGCTTCTGAAAGAGCTCGGCCATGGCCTACGCCGTCTCGTGGAGGCTGGCCTCCAGCGCCGCAAGAAACGCCGCGTTCTCCTCCGCCAGCCCCACCGAAACACGCAGGTAAAGCGGCATCTGGTAAGCGGCCACGGGACGCACGATGATGCCCTGGCGCAACAGGGACTGGTAGATGCGCGCACTGTCTCCCACCTTCACCGCCACAAAATTGCCAAACGAGGGAATGAAAGGCAGGCGCAAGCGACGAAAGCCGGCTGCAAGCTGCGCCAGGCCCGCAGCATTGAGCGCACGGGTGCGTTCCAGGAACTCGCCATCCCCCAGGGCTGCTTCAGCTGCTGTCAACGCGAGGCTGCTGACGTTGAATGGCTGGCGCACCCGGTTGAGCAGATCGATGATTTCAGGGCGCGCAAGGCCGAAGCCCACACGCAATCCGGCCAGGCCGTAGGCCTTGGAGAAGGTGCGCGAGATCAGGAGGTTGGGCATCTCGCCAAGCCAGGACACTGCATCGAACCGGTGCTCGGGCTGAAGATATTCTGTGTAGGCCTCGTCCAGGACGATCAATACATGGTGTGGCACGCGCTTCAACGCTTCATGCAGGATCGGACCCGGTATCAGGGTGCCGGTGGGATTGTTGGGGTTGGCCACAAACAACACGCGGGTATCCGTGCGGATGGCCGCGATCATGGCTTCGAGATCATGGGCAAAATCACGCGCCGGCACCGCGATGCCCAGGGCCCCGACAGCCTGTGTCACCAGAGGATAAACGGCAAAGGCATGCTGCGAATAGATCGCCGAAGTATCGCGTCCCAGGAAGGCACGAGCCACGAGTTCCAGCACATCATTGGAACCATTGCCCAGCACGATCCCGTCGCGCGCCACGGAAAATCGTGCAGCCAGTGCGCTTTTGAGCTCGAAACCGTTGCCATCGGGGTACAGGGCAATTTCCGGCAGGGCTGCCTTGATGGCTTCCAGTGCCTTGGGGCTGGGGCCCAGCGGGTTTTCGTTGGAGGCAAGCTTGATGATGTGGCCAAGCCCCAGCTCGCGCTGCAGTTCGCCAATGGGTTTGCCAGGCTGGTACGGAGCAATATCCCGGATGTAGGACGGCGTGAGGTCGCACAGGTCCATCATAGGGCCGCCACCGGGTAGGAACCGAGAACCTTGCTGAACAGGGCCTTCTCCTCAATGGCCCGGATGGCTGTGGCCACGGCGGGGTCCTGCTGATGCCCTTCCACGTCCACAAAAAAGACGTATTCCCACAGTGCCGTCCGCGACGGGCGCGACTCGAGCCGCGTCATGCTGACCCCGCAAGTGGCTAACGGTGTGAGCAGTTCATGAATGGCACCGGGCCGATTGCGTGCCGCCAGCACCATAGAGGTCTTGTCGCGCCCCGAAGGTCCGGGCAGCTCGGGGCCCAGTACCAGAAAGCGCGTGGTATTGGTGGATTCGTCCTCGATGTTGGCATGAAGCACATGAAGCCCGTAGCGCTCTCCCGCCAGCTCCCCTGCAATGGCAGCCGAGCCTGGCTGCTCTGCAGCAAGGCGCGCAGCCTCAGCGTTGCTGGCCACCGCGACCCGTTCCGCCTGGGGCAACCAGGCATTGAGCCAGTGCTGGCATTGGCCCAGCGACTGGCCATGGGAAAACACCCGCAACACATCCTTTAGCGCCGTCAGCTCTGGCGCTGCCAGCAACTGATGGCGAATACGCAGCTGGATTTCGCCGCATACCTTGAGGGGCGTCTCGATCATCAGATCCAGCGTACGGCCGACCGCGCCTTCGGTGGAGTTCTCTACGGGCACCACGGCAAAATCCGCCTTGCCGGTTTCTGCGGCACGCACGACGTCATCGAGCGTGATACAGGTCAGGATGTTTGCGGCGTGTCCAAACTGACGCACGGCCGCAGCCTCGGAATAAGTACCCGAAGGGCCGAGGCAGGCCACCGTAATGGGGCGTTCGTAGGCCAGGCAGGCCGACATGATTTCGCGAAACAGGAAAGTTACCGTCTCGGCCGCCAGAGGGCCGGGATTGAGTTCTCGCACGCGGCGCAGGACCTGGGCTTCGCGTTCGGGACGATAGAGCACCCCGGTTTTGAGCTTGCCGATCTCGCCTGCGGCCTCTGCGCGCGCGTTGAGCAGACGCAGGACATCCAGATCGATCTGGTCGATTTTCTCACGCAGGGACTGCAGCGACACTTCAGATTTTGAATCAGCCATATCGACGCTCGAAATCTGCCATGAAAGAGATCAGCGCTTTCACGCCGGCCAAAGACATCGCATTGTAGATGGACGCACGCATTCCGCCCACCACCCGGTGGCCCCGCAGCTGGTGCAGCCCGTGCGCGTCAGCCTCCTTCAGGAAGACCTCGTCCAGGGAGGGCTCGCGCAAATGGAATGGCACATTCATCCGCGAACGGTCCTGATGCTTGACCTGGGAGCGGTAAAACCCGCTACTGTCCAGAAAATCATACAGCAGCCGGGATTTTTCGATATTGATCTGTTCCATGGCCGCAAGCCCCCCCTGCCGCTTGATCCACTTGAAGACCAGGCCGGCCACCCAGATGGTGAAGGTGGGTGGGGTGTTGAGCATGGAGTGGGCGTGCACCTGGCTGTGGTAATCCATCAGAAAAGGCGTACCGGGGGCCGAAGGCTTGAGCAGGTCGTCACGAATGATGGCGAGGCTCAACCCGGCGGGGCCTATGTTCTTCTGCGCGCCAGCATAGACAAGACCGAATTTCGAGATATCCATGGGCCGCGAGAGAAAGTGGGAGGACATGTCCACCACGAGAGGCACCTTGCCCACGTCGGGCACCCAGAAAAACTCCAGGCCATCAATGGTTTCGTTGGAGCAGTAATGCACATAGGCCGCTTTGGGGTCGAGGCGCCACTCGCTTTGGTCCGGAATGGCGCAGAACTGATCCACGCGGTTGGAAGCAGCAATATTGACGTTGCAATAGCGCCGCCCTTCCTCGATGGCCCGATAGGACCAGTAACCGGTTTCGATGTAATCGGCGCGCGTATTGCCCTGCAACAGGTTGAGGGGAATCATGTCCCAGTGTGCGCTGGCGCCTTCCTGGCAGAACACCACCCGATAATGTTCGGGGATGGCGAGCAGTTCACGCAGATCCAGCTCGGTTTCGATGAGGATGCCGGCAAACTCGGGACTGCGGTGACTCAATTCCATGACGGACATGCCTGTGCCGCGCCAGTCTGGCAGTTCCTGCTGCACCTGGGTAATGACTTCCGTGGGGAGCGTGGCGGGCCCCGCCGAAAAATTAAAGCTCCTCATGAATCAGGCCTCCGCGTCGTCTGGTTCGGCTACCGTTTCCGGTTCTGAGGCTGATTCGTCAATGCGGCTGAGGGACACCAGTTTTTCGCCATCATCCAGCGAGATCAGGGTCACGCCCTGGGTGGCCCGACTCATTTCGCGGATTTCCTGAACGCGGGTGCGGATCAATACGCCACCCGTGGTGATCAGCATCAGTTCGTCGTCAGAATTGACGAGCGCCGCACTCACCACCCGGCCATTGCGCACCGAAGTCTGGATGGCGATCATGCCCTGCCCCCCGCGACCGTGGCGGGTGTACTCGGAGATGGGCGTGCGCTTGCCAAAGCCATTTTCGGTGGCCGTCAGCACCGACTGGGATTCATTTTCGGCCACCAGCATGGCAATGACGCGCTGCCCTTCTGGCAGGCGCATGCCGCGCACACCGCGCGCCGTGCGGCCCATGGGCCGCACATCGTCCTCGGCGAAACGCACTGCCTTGCCTTCGTCAGAAAACAGCATCACGTCGTGCTTGCCATCCGTGATGGCCACACCCACGAGATAATCATCCGGATCGAGGTCTACGGCAATGATGCCAGCGGCGCGAGGCCGCGAGAAATCAGTGAGCGGGGTTTTCTTGACCGTACCCAGCGCCGTGGCCATGAACACATAATGCTGCTCGTCGAATTCCTTGACCGGCAGGATGGCGTTGATCTTTTCGCCTTCCTCCAGCTGCATGAGGTTGACGATGGGCTTGCCGCGACTGCCGCTGCTGCCCGCCGGAACGTTGAACACGCGCAGCCAGTACACGCGCCCCAGGCTGGAGAAGCACAGGATGTGATCGTGGGTATTGGCCACAAACAGGCGATCGATGAAATCATCTTCCTTGGTAGCGGTTGCCTGTCGGCCTCGTCCGCCGCGACGCTGAGCGCGATAGTCGCCCACGGGCTGCGCCTTGATGTAGCCGCCATGGGACAGCGTCACCACCATCTCGGCCGGAGTGATGAGGTCTTCGTAGTCGATGTCTTCAGCATTGACCACAATTTCGCTGCGACGGGCGTCGCCGAAGGTTTCCTTGATGCTGGTGAGCTCTTCGGCAATGATGCGTGAAATCCGCTCGGGATGGGCCAGAATGTCCAGCAGGTCGGCAATACGCTCCATAACTTCGCGGTACTCGTCGCGGATTTTCTCCTGTTCAAGCCCGGTGAGGCGCTGCAACTGCATTTCGAGAATGGCTACGGCCTGGGTTTCGGACAGGCGATACCCCTGCGGGTGCAGGCCATATTCAGCGGGTAGCCCAGCGGGACGGGAGGCGTTTTCGGGAGCGCGCAACAACATGTCGCGTACCAGCGGTGAATCCCATACCCGCGCCATCAGGGCGTCGCGCGCCACGGCCCGGGTGGCCGAAGCCTTGATCAGGGCAATGATTTCATCCACATTGGACAGGGCCACCGCAAGACCTTCCAGGATGTGGGCCCGATCACGCGCCTTGCCCAGATCGAAGACGGTGCGCCGGGTGATGACCTCACGCCGGTGGCGCAGGAAGGCTTCGAGGAATTGCTTGAGGTTGAGCAGGCGCGGCTGGTTGTCCACCAGCGCCACCATGTTCATGCCAAAGGAGTCCTGCAACTGCGTCTGTTTGAACAGGTTGTTGAGTACCGCCTCAGGCAGCTCGCCGCGCTTCAATTCGATGACGATGCGCATGCCGGACTTGTCGGACTCATCGCGCAGGTCGGAAATGCCTTCGATACGTTTTTCGCGTATCAGCTCGGCAATCTTGATGATGAGGTTGGCTTTGTTGACCTGATAGGGCAACTCATCCACGATGATGGCCTGGCGCCCTCCCGCCTTGTCCATGTCTTCCACATGTGTGCGTGAACGCATCAACACCCGCCCGCGACCCGTCAGGTAGCCCTGGCGAACAGATGCCGTGCCATAGATGATGCCGCGCGTGGGAAAATCGGGAGCCGGCATGATGGCGATCAGGTCTTCGATATCGACGTCAGGATTGGCCAGCAGCGCGAGGCAGGCATCCACCACTTCACCCAGGTTATGGGGCGGGATATTGGTGGCCATGCCCACAGCAATGCCGGACGAACCGTTGACCAGCAGGTTGGGGAATTTGGCCGGCAGGATCAGAGGCTCTTTTTCCGAACCGTCGTAGTTGGGCCCAAAATCCACGGTATCGCGATCGATATCGGCCAGAAGCTCGTGGGTGATGCGCGCCATGCGGATTTCGGTATAACGCATGGCGGCCGCATTGTCGCCATCCACCGAACCGAAGTTGCCCTGCCCGTCCACCAGCGGATAACGCAGCGAAAAATCCTGCGCCATACGCACGATGGCATCATAAACTGCCGTGTCGCCATGGGGATGGTATTTACCGATGACGTCCCCGACGATACGC
>JAJZHC010000065.1 GCA_021804705.1 Pseudomonadota bacterium | reverse complement strand
CAATCAGGGGGGCGATGGATGGGGACAGCCCCCCCTCGGGGGTCTGTCCCCGTTGGGGTGCCCAATGGATTGAAAAACGATAGTCTTGCTGCTGTTCCAGGACGACCTGGGGTTCATCACTCACGATCTGTTTCCTCTGGGTTTCAAACGCTGGATTGCTTCAGGACCTCGCCGATCAGGGCTTCGAGCTGGGCGGGCGGCAGTGCGCCGGAAATACGGCCCAGCTCCTGCCCACCCTGGAAGACCCCCAGGGTGGGAATGGAGCGAATGTTGAAGCGCGCACCCAGGGCCTGTTCGGCCTCGGTGTCCACCTTGGCAAATACCAGGCGCCCACCGTGTTTTTGCGCCGCTGCAGCAAAAGTCGGGGCAAAACTGCGGCAAGGGCCGCACCAGGGGGCCCAGAAATCGACGATCACTGGCACGGAAGACTGGAGCACGGCATCGATGGTGTCAGCATGGAGCGCATGGACGCCTCCCAGCAGGGGTTTCTTGCACGCACCGCAGGTAGGCTGCTCGGACAACCGCTCGGACGGCACGCGATTGACCGTTTGGCAATGAGGGCAGGCCAGCTGGATCATTGGGGCTTTCCACCCATGTCGATGGCCTTGCCCTGGGAGAGCGACGTGACGTAAACCACCAGCGCATTCAGTTCGTCGCTGCCATAGGCCGGTGCCTGTCCCTCCAGCGCGCCCCCGACGCAGTTTCTGATCTGGTCCGGCAAGGTAACCACCTTGCCCTGGCGTGGCTTGAAGAGCGGAAACACCGCTGCGGCATTGGCGAGGCTCGGAATGGCCTTGCCATCTGGAAGCTTGCCCGGAGCAAGGCCCCCGCTCAAATGGCAGGTTTGGCACACCCGGCCATTGCCGTTGAACGTGTTGTGAGTAAACAATTCCTTGCCTTGCTGAACGACCTTTTCCAGCTGCGGATCAGTGACGGGTGCCGCAAGTACCGAGACCGCAAGGCATAGCGAAGTGGCCAGCACGAAGACGCGCGACTCCTGGAGCAACGGACGGATTGTTTTCATAATGCCTCCCGAAATGAAATGGTCCTGCAACGGAAAAGTGTACCAGCGATCCTGGCTTCAGTTATATTCGTCACCATTGAATCCCTGAATTGCCCTATGCCCCTCGGCGGACTCAGACTCTCAGAACTCATTGCCTCCTTGAGCCATGCGCTGGACATGACCGAAGGGCAACCCGAAGGCCATTGCGTGCGCTGCTGCTGGATCGGGATGCACTTGGGTAAGGTTGTGGGGTTACCCGAGCCGTCCCTATGGGAACTCTATTACACCCTGCTGCTCAAGGATCTGGGCTGCAGTAGCAACGCTGCACGCATCTGCGAACTTTACATCACCGACGACCTCAGCTTCAAACGAGACTTCAAGCTGCTGGACGGCAGCCTCAAGCAGGCCTTGAGCTTCGTATTCAACCATACCGGCCTGCAAGCCGGTCTCGCGGACCGCTTCAGCAAGCTGCTCAATGTGATGCGCCATGGCGACGAGATGGCGCAGGAGCTGATCCAGACGCGTTGTCAGCGCGGCGCGGACATTGCGCGCCAGCTGCGTTTCAGCGAAGCGATCGCCTCTGGAATCCACTCCCTCGACGAGCATTGGGATGGAGCCGGCCGTCCGGACGGGCTGTCTGGCGATGCCATTCCCATCTATGCACGCATTGCCCTGCTCTCCCAGGTAGTGGACGTATTCCACACCGTTGCGGGACCCGAGGAAGCCCTGCGCGAAGCACGCCATCGCGCCGGCACCTGGTTTGACCCCGAACTGGTGAGCGTGCTGGAGTCGCTGGCAGACCAGTCTGATTTCTGGGCCATGCTGAACGCTCCGGAATTGCACCAGGCGGTTTTCGATCTTGCACCCGGGCATGACGAGGCACCGCTGGATGAGGACTATCTGGATGAAATTGCTGCTGGATTCGGACAAATCGTGGATGCAAAAAGTCCCTACACGCAGGGGCATAGCGTGCGGGTGGCCTTCTATACGGAGCAGGTGGCACAGGAACTGGGCGTATCGGAAGCTCGCCGTCGCTGGCTGAAACGTGGGGCCCTGTTGCATGACGTGGGCAAGCTGGGCGTGAGCAATGCCATTCTGGACAAACCCGGAAAGCTGGATGACCGCGAATGGGCATCCGTGAAACAGCACGCCGCGTTCACAGGCGCCATCCTGGGGCGCATCGGTATTTTCAGGGAACTGGCTGCAGTATCCAGCGCGCATCACGAGCGCCTCGATGGCCAGGGCTACCCCCTGGGTCTCAAGGCAGATGAAATTGCCCTGGAGACCCGCATCATCACCATCGCTGACATTTTCGACGCCATTACCGCCGAGCGTCCTTATCGCGGGGCCATTCCGGTGCCGCAAACCCTGGACATCATGGCCAAAAACCTTGACAGCGCCATCGACCGGACCTGCTTTGAGGCGCTCAAGAAAGTGGCCCTGCAGCGCTAGGCCGTCGTCCTACAGCTGGAAGGCCACGGTGCGCGCCAGGCCTTCCACGATATCGCGCTGCCACGATGGGGCCCGGGATTGGTAGGGTTTGGATCGTGCTGTGTGCCGCGCCACCCAGGCACTCAGCCATTCCAGTTCGGCGGCACCGTAAAACGCGGTCATCAGCTCGAAATTCAGGAACAGGCTGCGCCCGTCCAGATTGGCAGAACCGCACAGGGCCAGATCGTCATCCACGATAACCGCCTTGGCATGAACCATGTCTGGATAGAGCATCACCTCGGCACCGGCATGAGCCAGCTCGCGCAGGGCCTGCGCACGGGCCAGGTCGGCCAGCGCATGATTGGAACGCCGCGGCACCAGCAGCGTAAACGCCACGCCACGCCGACAGGCCATGCACAAAGCCAGGAGCAATGCTTCATCAGGTACGAAATAGGGGGTAACGGCAACGATGCGCCGCCTGGCCTGATACACCGAGGTCAGCAGCAGATCGTAGAAGGTATCGTCCGCAAGGTCTGGGCCGCTGGGCACGAGTTGTGCCCGTCCCCCCGTCGCGCCGGGGACCGGTGCTGCCATTTCTTTCGGGGCCTGACCGATGCCATCGGGCATCTTCCAGTCCCGCTCGAACAGTGCCATCGCCTGCGCCGCCAGGGGACCGCGCACCTCAAAACTCAAATCCACCCAGACCGGGAAGCCGGGACGGTCGATGAAGTATTCTGCAGCGAGATTGCGCCCGCCGCTCCACAGGCGCGCGCCGTCGGCAATGACCATTTTGCGATGGTTACGCAGGTTGCTGCGCCCCTTCAAGGGATTGTGCAGCAAGGGCATGAACCAGCGTACGCTCACCCCCGCCGCACGCAACTGCGGGATATGACGCCGCGATTTCTGTAGCCCCCCCACGGCATCGAGTAATACGCGCACCTTCACGCCGCGCGCCGCGGCACGGGACAGTGCTGCCACCACTTCGCGACCCACCTCGTCCGGCGCCAGGATGAAACTGCATAGGGCAACATGCTGAGCTGCTCCTTCAATCAAGGACAGCAGCGCCGCCTTCGATGCCGCCCCATCCTCGTGAAACCGGATTTCCGGGTTGCTGCAGATGGGGGGCATGCCCATGGCCGCCAGCAGACGCGTGGCCCAGAAGGGTTGCTCCGGTTCGCCTAGTGCCAGCCGCTGTCGCGGCAAGCGCCGCGGCCGTGGAAACTTGCGTAGGCCAAACAGCAGAAACAGGGGAATACCCACATAAGGAAAAAGCCCGATGACCATCACCCAGGCGATGGCGGATGCGGGAGGTCGCCGCTGCTGTCCGATTTTGGTCAGCAGGAAATAGACCAGCAAACCGCCCAACACCAGCGCACTATGTTCCAGCGCCAGGATTGGATAGGGAAGATCATGAAACATTTGAATCGCCCTTGTCGCGTGCCGAGCGCAGGTACAGCCAGAGCGCCCCGATGAAGCCCGCCAGCAGGATGCCCAGAAGGACAAACAGCTCCACATGCTCCACGTCAGCCACCCAGGCCTCCAGTGCCACGCCGAAATAATAGCCAGCGCCCGACACGATGAGCGCCCAAAGCACGGCGCCCAGGAAGTTGAGTACGGCAAACCGGAAGAACGGCAGGCTGGTGGTGCCCATGATGATCGGGCCTGCAATGCGCAGCCCATAGAGAAAGCGGATCATCAGAATCAGCGCTACATGATACCGCTCGAGCAGGCGATGCACTTGCGGCACCCGATGCGCCAGGCTTGGAAACCGCTCAATCAGGACGGCGCCCTTCCAGCGCCCCACCATGAAAGCGAGCTGGTCTCCCATGGTTCCCCCCACAATGGCAATGGCAATCACCGCGGGCCAGTGGAGCAGGCCCCGCTGTGCCGCGTAGCCTGCCGCCAGCAGGATGGTTTCCCCTTCCAGCAGCGTGCCCACGAATACGGCCAGGTATCCGTAAGAAGCGACGAGCGCTGCGATCATGGCCGTCATGAACCCTCCGGCACGGTGACTTCCAGAATCAGGGCAGCATGATCGGAATAGGCCTGGGGCACGATGCTAAGACGTGAGGATGCGGCAATGCCTGCGGAACAAAAGCACAGATCCAGCAGCAGCTGGCGCTTGTGGAAGGTGAAGGTGGGCAGGTCTATCTGGTTGAGCAGGACGATATCTGAATGTTCCAGCAGCACGGAAAGCTCGGCGAGCCCGGACAGGATGTTGAAGTCCCCAAGAAAAACTGCCTCGCCTGACACGCTGCACATGAGTTCGCGCACTTCGATGAGCTGCGCGCGCCGCACCGATTTATTGAGCGACAGGTGGGAAAAAAACAGGGTCAGCCGGGGTGCCAGGAGGATCTTGTACACCAGACGCTTGGTGCCGTGGCGAAAGTAAATTCGCTCGTGAGAAAAATTTTCCTTGGCGATGAATCCGTTGCTTTTGCCGCGTGTTACGAAAAATGAGCGCAGCTGGCTGGCGGGGCCATATTTGTTCTCGATGTCAAAATGGGGGTATTTGGCATCAATCAGCGCATGCAGCTGATTGTATCCACCAGAAGTGAAGGACCCCTTGTCGATTTCAACAAAACAGCACAGGTCGGGATCTTCATGACCGATGAGCGTACTCAGTTGGCTCAGGGCCTGCTTTTGTATCCGGGGGGGGCAATAGAAATGACGGTGCAAATAGCGCACATGGTGTGAAAACTTCCCGCTGATGCCGCGGGCATAACCCAGGTTGCTCAAGAGGATTTTGTAGGTGCGCGCCATTCCCACAGTTTAACGATTTGCCGCTTGGTGCAGCAGGGCGGCGCGTGCCTCGTTATGAAGAAACCAGCCGATAAAGACAATCCACAGGCCGCCACCCAGATTACCCGTGTATATCTGCCAGACCCCCAGGGCGATGAACAGGAAAGCAAAGCCCCGCCCCACATAGGCCGCAATCACCGTGGCACGCCCCATGTCGCCGGTAATGGCCCACATCAGGGCGCGAAACACGCGTCCTCCATCCAGCGGATAACCCGGCACGAGGTTGAACAGCGCGAGACTCAAGTTGATGTAAGCCAGGTACTCGGCAAGGGCCAGCAGGGGTTGTACCGATGCCAGTGGCAGTTGCAGCGCATGGAAGATGCCAGCCAGGGCAAAGCTCACCAGGGGCCCGGCAATCGCCACGAAAAACTCGGCTGCAGCACTGGGGGGCTCGTCCACGATTTCCGCAACCCCACCAAACACATGGAGGGTGATGCTGCGCACCCGAATGCCGTACAGCAATGCCACCACGGAATGCCCCAATTCGTGCAGCAGGACACTGACAAAAAACAGCAGGGCGGTGAGTGCCCCCATGAACCAATACAGAGGCAGCGGCCAGGAATCAAATTCGGCAGGATAATAGCTACTGGCCAGTAGCGCAGTCAGCAGCGCAAAAATCAGAAACCAGGAATAATCCAGGCCCACCGGTATGCCCAGGATACGGACTAAAAAAACCTGCTGTCGGGCCATGTCAACCTCAGTTCGGTCAGGCGCTCATCGAGCGCCGAAATCTTCAGTTTAAAGGTTTGCGGACGCCCCCGCCGCTTCAATCTGTTCGCTCAGGGCAAGCCAGCGTTCTTCCAGTGGGACCAGGTCGCCTTGAACCGCTTTCAGGCGCTTGCCGATCCTGGCAATCTCGACGGCGGATTGGGGCACGGCCATCAGGTTTTGCAACTGGTCCTGCTCGGCATTGAGCGCTGCAATCTCGCCCTCGATCTTGTCCAGCTCACGGCGCAGCGCCTTGACGGCCCGGGTGGCGTTTGCCGCTGGCACAGCGGCCACAGACCCTGCCGTGCCGGGTGCAGGCCTTTTGGCTTCTTCGCGCTGACGTTTGGCTTCATCGAGCAAATAGCGCTGGTAGTCGTCGAGGTCCCCGTCGAAGGGCGACACCCCGCCACGCGAGACCATCCAGAATTCATCGCACACGGCCCGCAACAGGGCGCGGTCATGACTGACCAGCATCACCGTGCCCTCAAACTCATTGAGCGCCATGGAGAGTGCTTCGCGGGTGGCGAGATCGAGGTGATTGGTGGGCTCGTCCAGCAACAGCAGATTGGGGCGTTGCCAGACGATCATGCAAAGCACGAGACGTGCCTTTTCTCCACCGCTCATGGAACCCACCGCCTGCTTGATCATGTCGCCACCAAAATTGAAGGTGCCGAGAAAAGTGCGCAAATCCTGCTCGCGCGTACTCTGACCGCTGATCTTGCCAGCAGCGCTCACCGCTTTGGCGAGGCGGATCATGTGTTCCAGGGGCGTGTCGGCGGGTTGCAGCACATCCATCTCCTGCTGCGCAAAATACCCGATGTTGAGGCCCTTGCCTTCGGTCATCTCGCCGTCCAGAGGCATCAGCGCACGCGCCACAGTTTTAACCACCGTCGATTTGCCCTGCCCATTGGCACCCAGGATGCCGATACGCTGCCCTGCCAGCACGGTCTTGCTGACGTCGCGCACGATCACCGTGGGCGGGGTTCCGGCAGGCGCATCTGCGGGCGCCGGATAGCCAAAGCTGACCTGGTGCATGGTCAGCATGGGGTTGGGAAGATGGGATGGTTCCTTGAACTCGAAAGTAAAGTCGGCTTCAGAGAGCAGGGGCGCGATCTTTTCCATGCGATCCAGTGCCTTGACCCGACTCTGGGCCTGTTTGGCCTTGCTGGCTTTGGCCTTGAAGCGGGCAATGAATTTTTGCAGATGGGCAATTTTTTCCTGCTGCCTGGCGTAAGCACTTTGCTGCAAGGCCATCTGTTCGGCGCGCAGATCTTCGAAGGCACTGTAATTGCCACCATAGCG